>NZ_LARL01000074.1:0-15261 GCF_000980295.1 Odoribacter sp. N54.MGS-14
ACTGTCTGGAAGTGGTGAGATTTGACTATCACTGGCAGAAAACAGATAATTATGTTATCGCTGAAACATATTAGATTAAGAATAGATGCGCATTATATTGTCTTATTACTTTTTCTGAAACTTGAAGGACTACAGCCTTTGTTATATGTAGTGCTGCATTGTTTCATTGGTGTGCTTTTTTATATAACGTCCTAAGTAACTTTCAGATATACCGAAGTACTGGTTAATTTCTTTTGCTCTGATTTTATCTGTCTGATAGATATTTGCCTGGATATATTGAAGAATATCGAGAGACTTATTAGCTGAACATTCATCGGCTTGTGGAGGTAAAAACAAATATAGAAAAATGTCTGGCCGGTGAATGGTATGATTGCCACAACCAGGTTTTCTTGGCTTTAAAGACCCGGACACATAAGTTATTGATATACCGGTTGTACTTTTGTGGATTGTAATAAAATTACAATCGGAAGTAATGTTCTTATTGCTCCTAATGTTCAGCTTTATACAGCAACTCACCCTATTGATTTAGATGAACGGCTAGCACCTGTCGAAACAGAAGATGGAATACAACGAATTCGCCGTACTTACGCTTTGCCTATTACGATTAAGGACGGATGCTGGATCGGTGGCGGCGTAGTAATCCTTCCCGGAATTACAATTGGGTACGGTAGTGTAATCGGAGCAGGTAGTATCGTTACAAAAGATATTCCGGCAAATAGTTTGGCTGTTGGAAATCCATGTAAAGTGATACGTCAAATCAATCAAACTAAGAAACCATGATAAAATTGATAACTTTTGATTTGGATGGTACAATTGCCGATACGATCCCAATGTGTATCGAAGCCTTTAAACAGGCAGTAGTTCCCTATACATCAAAAGTGTTTAGTTCTATCCAATCGATAATTCTATTGCAATGATTTAGATATGTTCCAAAGTAATCTAAAAAGCGGACGAAAAGTCCGTCCCGGAGTTCCAAAAAAAACGGTTCCTGAAAAAGAGGAACCGTTTTTATTCGTATTGAAATTTTTTATTTCAGAGCTTCGTTTACCTGTTTCATCAGATCTTTTACATCCTGATTTGCCGGATCTAAAGATTGAGCTTGTACCAGATAATCCTTTGCTTTTTTGAAGTCGTTCACCGCTTTAGCTTTCTCAGCATCATATTTTGCTTTATCGCTATTCGCTATCGGAGTTGCTGCCTGCAAAATCTTTGCTCCATTGTTAAAGTATAAACTAGCTAAGCTGGCCAGTCCCTGGGTTTTAAAACTCTTGGTTGTCAAATTCACCACTTTAGTATAATTTTCAGCAGCCTTCGCTTCATCACCTGCTTTTTGGAATGTCTGTCCTTCCTTCATATAATAAGCAGCATACATGGTTTCCAACTTCATATTTCCCGGAAATGCTTTCATTCCATCCTGCAAAGTGGTCAACATTTCTGCAGTTTTATTCTGGCTTTTTTGTGCCTGTGCTTTTCCCAGATAAGAAGACGCACCTTTGTAGTTATTTTTGATAGACATATCAAAATATTTCTCAGCAGCTGCGTAATTCTTTATTTTAGTAGCACAGTAAGCCGTATTATAGACAGTTGCATTATCTTTATTGTTTACAATTTTCAGATAAGCTTCATATTGCTTGAAAGCCTCTGGATAATTTTTAGCTTTAACAGCTGCATTACCGGCATTTTTTTCTGTAGCCCCCGGATCCTGAGCAAAAACACTTACCGTCAATAAAACACTTAAAATTAAAAATGCAATTCTTTTCATAGTTCAGAATAATATTTAATAGTTATCATTTTTATAATAGTTACAGCCCCTAAGGTAAAAATGTCTCTCTAAAATTCAAAATCATTTTCAGATTTTTTACAAATGAGCTATTATTTTCACATGCAGGGGTTACTTTTCTATTCACTCATAGAGCAAGGATAAAATTTTTTTCAATCCTTCTTCGTCTTCCTGATCGAAGGCATCAAGCTTATCACTATCTATGTCCAGACAAGCAAACACCTTTCCTTCGGGATCACGAATAGGGATGACAATTTCACTTTTAGACATGGAATTGCAAGCAATATGACCGGGAAAGTCTTCAACATTCCCGACTATAACGGTCTTTTCAGAAGAAACAGCAGCCCAGCATACTCCGGTATGATGCCGTAATTTCTGGCAGGCCACAGGCCCCTGATAAGAACGGACGATCAGTTCGTCATCGATCAACGCATATACTCCGGTCCAAAAAAATGTCTGCATTTTATGGTGCAAAACAGCTTCCATGGTCGCTAATCGTGCCCAAATATCTTCAGTGGTATGAATATAACCTTTAATTTGCTCATACAGCCGGTCATATTTGGCTAGTTTAGCACTTTTACCTGTATCGTTCATTAGGCCTCTTTTGTTAAACGTTCCAAAATATCCACTAAATGTTTCCACCATTTCCCGACTGTTTCGATATCTACTTTCTCATCCGGGGAATGCACACCACGTAAGGTCGGGCCGAAGGAAATCATATCCATTCCGGGATATTTCTCCAAAAACAGTCCACATTCCAATCCTGCATGGATAGATCTGACTACAGGTTCATAACCGAACAGTTGTTTATAAGATTCCACTGCAATTTTCAAAATAGCGGATTCCGGATTAGGTGCCCACCCCGGATATCCTTCTCCATGCTCCACTTCAGCACCGATCAAACGGAATACTGCAGCCACCATATGAGCAATATTCATCTTCTCCGAATCGACATCACTTCTCTGGGAAGTTGTAATCAAGATCGTATCGTTTTCGATAAATTTCACTGCTGCGAGGTTAGTAGAAGTTTCTACCATTCCAGGCATCCGATAACTCATCGCGAATACACCATGAGGACAAGCATACAAGGCATTCAATAATTTATTGGTAAATTCCTGAGTCAATACCTCTCCAGGTAAATCGACAGATTCCAGTTCCAACTGTAGTCCCGGTTCTGTTATTTTCCAAACCTCCTCCATCTCAGCTGCATACATATTGAAGTCAACCCGGATATTTTCTTTCAGGACTTCATCGAAAACGATCACCGCATTAGCTTCCCGGGCTATGGCATTTCTCAGGTTTCCTCCTTCCAAAGATGCAATCAACAGACCATACCGCTCATTCAAATCCCACAGAAAGCGATTCAATATCTTGATCGCATTTCCTCTCCCTTTATTAATATCATCACCGGAATGTCCGCCCTGCAATCCTTTCACTTTAACCTGAACAGCAAATTTATGGGCAGGTAAAACCATTTTTCGGTAAGGCAAGCGAATAACGGTATCGATTCCACCGGCACATCCGATAAAAATTTCCCCTTCATCTTCCGAATCCAGATTCAATAATATCTTGCCCTGAAAAAATCCAGGCTGTAAAGCAAAAGCCCCGGTCAATCCGGTTTCTTCGTCAACGGTAAACAGACATTCCAAAGGTCCGTGCTGAATATTTTCATCTGTCAAAACAGCCAATGCAGCAGCTATTCCAATACCATCGTCCGCTCCCAGTGTCGTACCTTTGGCTTTTACCCATTCACCGTCTATATAAGGTTTTATCGGATCTTTATCGAAGTCATGAACGGTATCTGCATTTTTCTCACAAACCATATCCATGTGTGCTTGTAAAACCACACCCGGGGTTTGTTCTTTTCCCGGAGTAGCCGGCTTCGTAATCAATACATTACCTGCTTCATCCTGACGAGCTTCCAGCTGATGTTTCTTAGCAAATTCCATCAACCAGGCAGCTATTTTTTCTTCTTTTTTAGATGGGCGGGGAATTTTACAGATCTCTTCGAAATAACTCCACACCAATTCGGGTTGTAATCCTTTAAAAATTTCCATTTTATTTGTTTTTCATGGTTTATTTAACAACAACGGATATGACGTTAGCCCATCATATCCGTTAATTTCTTCAACACCCAAACACAAGATTTAATTTCCTGCGGAGCAATGGTAAAAGTCAGGTCAGCATGTACCTGCTCTTCGATATTGGTCAAAACCTTTTTGGCCTCTATGCCTTTTTCGGTCAGGACCACAAAATTATTCCGCTTATCTTCCTGACACATTTTCCGCTGCACAAACCCACGTTTCGTCAGGGTATTCAATAGTTTCGTCACATTGTATTTATCTTTCTGAAGCCTCTTGGAAATAGTTTGCTGATTCACGTGATCTTCCGCCCAGAGCACCTGTAATAATTCATATTGTTCCCTGCTCAAATCGAATCCGGCTTTCAAAAACTCACGATTTAAAGTTTTGGTATATCCCCGCTCAGCTTTACTGAGATAAGAGACTAATTCTCTGACATCATCCATAGTTTATGTTGCGTTTTATACTATACGCAAACATAAGCATTCTTTTTATATTTCACACCAAATCGGCCCGTTTTTTATCAACATATTTATTTCAGACAGGCTCCATTTTCATAATAATTCTCAGGAGTCAGGTAACGAAAATATACATCCGAATTCTGATATCCGGCGGCCATCAGACATTCATAAATGACTTTCGCAACTTCGTGTTGTACCTCCGGAGGCCGTTCAAAATAATCTACTTCTACATAAGGCCAATCATTACCGCTCTTAATGGTTACATCTTCGACCACGCTGGAATGAATCAGCTCGAACACGATATGTTCACGCGGGCATCCGATCGTCTCTTGTAGCCGGTCTGCCATCCGACGACTCACACCTGCCATCCGGGAAGCTTCTACAAAATGAAATTTAAAAAAAGGCATAACAATAAAAGTTTTTAGTAGAATATGAATATTTAAATACCGCTGTTTTTTAGTTGTTCGAAAAACCAGGGAATCGTTTCTTTTACCTTTCTCACCACTTCTGCCAGCGGCAAATCCATCTGTCCTCCGGCAGCATTCAAATGACCTCCCCCATTGAAAAAAGCCTTAGCCCATTCATTGACCGGCACATTTCCCTTAGAACGAAAAGATAATTTTACCCTTTCCCTGCGTTCCGTGATTTGTACCGATACACAGACATTGTGAACAGAGAGCGGAATATTGACCAACCCTTCCAAGTCTCCGTCTTTGTAATTATAGCGGTCTAATTCTTCCCGGGTAATCGGCATAATAGCCACCGGATATTGTTCATTCACCTCCAGTTTATTGAGTAAAACATTTCCAATCAGACGCAGACGGGATAAATTGTTCATTTGATAAATCCGTTCATGGATATAAGCTTTGTCCAATCCTGCTTCCAACAGGTCTGCGATAATCCGATAGGTCTGCGGATGAGAAGAATTATGACTCAATCCTCCCGTATCGGTATTAATGCCGGTGTACAAAGCGCCGGCGATATCCGGAGTAACGATCTCCTTTCCCCAAATCTGTGACATGACGATATAGAGTAGTTCACAAGTCGAAGAAACCTGAGTATCGGAGATTACGTATTGTTGCGGATCGGGATCCGGATGATGGTCGATGATTACACGCCCGGCAGGAGAAGCCACCACCCAATTTTCAAGGTCACCTTCCCGGGCAACTGTATTGTGATCGAGCATAAAAATAAGGTCGGCATCGGCAAGTAAGCGTTTACATTCTTCCGGTTTTTCCTGAAAAGAAATAGCCGAAGAGATATTTTTCAAAAAACGGAGATATTCCGGAATAAAATCACAGGTCAGGATATGCCATTCTATTCCCACTTGCTGCAACACTTCAGACAAAGCCGAACAAGAGCCTGCCGCATCACCATCTGCCGAAATATGAGGAATAATCACCGTTTTTAAAGTCCCCTGCCCTAATCGTTCTTTTAATCTCCTTATTTCATCCGCATTATTTTTCATAAACCAATTGTTTTTATTTTCCTATTATACAGGGATCTACCTTTATCTCTAAAAAAATAAGCTGCCCCCAAGGACAACTTACCAGCCAGTTATTCCCACGTGATAATTTACGATCTCACGGCTTCAAAGGTAATAAAACTAAATCTATTTTTAAAATAGAATAACTCACGAGGCATAGCTCCTACCTCCGTGAGTTATAAAAAACAGTCATTAGGACTGGTTTATAGATTATTCCCACTCGATTGTTGCAGGTGGTTTTGAACTGATGTCATAAACAACACGGTTGATCCCCCGGACATTATTTATAATCCGATTGGAAACCCGGGCCAGAAATTCATAAGGCAAGTGACACCAATCGGCGGTCATGCCATCTGTCGATTCAACTGCCCGAAGCGCAACCACACTTTCATAAGTCCGCTCATCTCCCATCACACCGACACTCTGTACCGGTAGCAGCATCACTCCGGCCTGCCAGACTTTATTATACAATCCTTCTTCCTGAAGCATAGAAATAAAAATGTGATCGGCTTCTTGCAAAAGTCTTACTTTTTCGGGAGTGATCTCGCCTAAGATCCGGATAGCCAAGCCCGGACCTGGGAAAGGATGACGTTGCAGGAATTTATCCGGCAAACCAAGACTTTTTCCTACCCGGCGAACTTCATCTTTAAATAACAAACGGAGAGGTTCTACCAGTTTTAATTTCATATAATCGGGCAAACCTCCTACGTTGTGATGGGATTTAATAGTCTGTGAAGGTCCGTTTACCGAAAGCGATTCAATCACATCGGGATAGATCGTACCTTGTCCCAGCCATTTGGCATCTTCTATTTTAGAAGCTTCCTGATCGAAAACATCGATAAAAGTACTTCCGATAATTTTCCGTTTCTTTTCAGGTTCGGTGACACCTGCCAGACGTCCTAAAAACAAATCTCCGGATTCCGCTCCGACCACATTCAGTCCTAACTCTTTATAATTCTCCAGAACCGTTTTATATTCGTCTTTTCTCAGCAAACCATTATCAACAAAGATACAGGTCAGATTTTTACCAACAGCCCGATGCAATAACATAGCTGCTACAGTAGAATCTACCCCACCGGATAATCCCAGAATCACCCGGTCGTCTCCCAATTTCTGTTTTAATTCAGCCACTGTCGTCTCTACAAAAGAATCGGGGGTCCAGTTCTGTGAACATCCGCAGATACCCACCACAAAGTTGCGAAGCAGACAAGTTCCCTCGGTACTATGATATACTTCAGGATGGAACTGAATACCGTAAGTAATCTCGTTCTCTACCTTAAAAGCGGCATTTTTCACATCTTTGGTACTGGCAATCACCTGACAGCCTGCCGGTAATTTTTCTATCGTATCTCCATGTGACATCCATACCTGTGAATTATCGCCGATACCTTTAAACAGCTTACTTGTTTTATCGACGAAAGCTAAATTCGCCCTGCCATATTCACGTTTGTTAGAAGCCTTTACCTCTCCTCCGAAATGATGAGCCAAATACTGAGCGCCAAAACACACTCCCAATAAAGGCAACTGACCTTTTATCGCCGTCAGATCCGGCTGAGGAGCTTTATCATCCCTGACGGAAAAAGGACTTCCGGAAAGAATAACTCCTTTTACAGAGGAGTCGAGAGCCGGATAATGATTGTAAGGATAAATCTCACAATATACATTCAATTCCCGGACTCTTCTCGCAATCAACTGGGTGTACTGCGATCCGAAGTCCAATATCAAAATTTTTTCCTGCATCTTATTTGTTTTGATTTGAGGTGCAAAGATAAAAATTAAAGGTAAAAGGTAAAAAATATCTTTTCATAAATTTCAGGTTTAGAACTATTATTTAAACTGATAAGAATACTCTCAAATAAACAATTTCTTTTATATTTTTGGCCAATGAAAACCCCACCTCGGGATTTTCGTACAAATCGGTAATTAGAAACTATTATTTATGGATACAACACCTCGATATCGGTTAGGATTGGTGCTCAGCGGCGGTGGAGCCCGGGGCTTCGCCCACATCGGAGTCGTACAAGCCATGTATGAAGCAGGCCTCCGTCCCGATATCATCTCGGGCACCAGTGCCGGCTCGATTGTCGGAGCCATGATTGCCGCCGGTCATACCCCCGAAGAATGTTTGAATTTTTTCCTGGGGAAAAAAATTTTGCATTTTGCCCGTCCCACCATGTCGAAGAAAGGGATCATGATTATGAACGGTATGGAAGAACGGCTGGCAGAATTTCTGCATGTCAAGACTTTTGAAGAACTGAAAATTCCCCTGGTTATTACAGCCAGTGACATTAACGGAGCTGTACCCGTCCATTTTGAAAAGGGAGAACTTCTCCCCTGCATTATTGCTTCCTGCTCTATCCCGGTAGTCTTTACTCCCCGGGAAATCGATCATGTCGATTATGTCGACGGAGGAGTCTTTATGAATCTTCCCGTACGTCCCATACGCAAGCGTTGCGAGAAAATTATAGCCGTCGAAATCAATTCGATAGATACTTCGGAAAAAATCACCAACATGATCGGTATGGCTATCCGTTCTTTTCATCTGGGTCTGGACCGGAATACCGATATCGACCGGAATATGTGCGATGTATTCATATCCCCCCAAAATATGACCAAATACAGCATGTTCGATCTGGAACACATCAGAGAGATCTATGAAGAGGGATATCTCACAGCCAAACGTATTCTAAAAAATTCGATCTTACAGACCCGGCATCAGGTTTTGGCCTGATCGTCCGGTCAGCTTATCCTTTCAGCCTTCCGTCAACGGACATCTGAGCTCTTTCAATTTCCGGTAGACATAAATAAAGGCTGGAATCAGAAAGAGATCGGCTGCCAGCCAGGCTGTCGGATCGCCGAAACAAACTGCAATATAACCGTATACCGGTACGGCATATATGCTGACCAGGGTACGGGCTATCATTTCGGAAACTCCGGAAAGCATAGCCAGATTCGTATACCCTGCCCCCTGAATGGTGTAACGCAGGATACAAAGCAATCCCAGGAAAGGAAAGAAATAGGCAGATACGTGCAAAAACAACTCCGTATTTTTCAATATTTCCAGTTCGGTAGTATCTACAAAAAGTAAAGCCAACGTCCTCGCCCCGACCATTAAAACGACAAAGGTCAGTAAGGCGTAAATCAGCATCATCACCCCACTGGCTTTGATCCCTTGCCAGATACGTTTCGGCTTACCTGCTCCGTAATTTTGTCCGCAATAAGTCGCCATAGCGATTCCCAAACTTTCAAAAGGACAGATAAAAAACATTTTGATCCGCATAGCAGAGGTAAAAGCAGCCACACAAGCCGTTCCCAAGGCATTATTTGCACTTTGAAGCATAATACTACCGATCGCAGTGATCGAAAACTGTAATCCCATCGGTACGCCGATATTTAATAAAGTCCTTGCCAGATGCAACTGAAATTTATGCTCTTTGGCTTCCCCTTTCAGTATCTGAAAATGCCTGTACATGTATACATAACACAATAAGGCAGAAATTCCCTGAGAAAAAACAGTAGCGATCGCCGCTCCCAAAACTCCCCATTTCAATACCAGAATACAGAAAAGGTCCAGGATAATATTGAGTATAGTCGAAAAGAGCAGAAACCAAAACGGTGTCTTACTATCTCCCAATGCACGGATAATGCTGGATAGAAGATTGTACAGAAACGTACAGGGTACTCCGATAAAAGTCACCAGCAAGTAGGCATACGCACCCTCGAAGATATTCTCCGGTGTACGCATAATCCTCAAGATATCTGCACAATAGATACTGGTAATCAAAGCAATCATAACAGACATCACCAACGAAAGCTGCAAACTCACAGCCACCTAACGCCGCATCATGACATAATCACGGGCACCGAACTTCTGGGCCACCGGAATACCGAAACCACAACTACACCCATTACAGAAACCCAAAATCAGGAAAATCACGGAACTACTGGCTCCGACAGCAGCCAACGCATTTATTCCCAAGAATTTTCCGACAATAGCAGCATCTACCAACGAATAAGTCTGTTGAAGCAAATTGCCCAAAAGCAAGGGCATCGTAAAATTGAAAATAAGTGGCAGCGCGGGCCCTGCTGTCATCTCTCTGGAAGTTGCCATAACTTAATTTCAAATCAAATCATTGTATTTTTTCACCCATTTTCTCAACGAGCGCCGCATTTCCTGCCAGTATAGAAATACCCCGGTTTTCCCTGAATCTGCGGACGATGCCTCCGGCTTCCTGTACAATCAAGGCTCCGGCACACATATCCCAGGGCTGTAATGCCAATTCCCAATATCCGTCCAACCAACCGGCAGCGACGCAGCATAAATCATAAGCAGCCGAGCCCATTCGTCTTATCCCCCGGATGGAAGGCAGGATTGCAGCCAGATTTGCAGCATTATTATCCGGATTTACATCTTTATCGTAAGGAAATCCTGTTCCCAAAACAGAATGAGCCAAATCCTGTTTTTCAGCAACACGGATCACTTTTCCATTGTACCGGGCTCCTCTGTCCCTGATTGCCGTATACAACTCGCCGAGATACGGCGCATAAACAACCCCCAGAATGGTTTCTTCCCGGTATTGCAACCCGATAGATACTGTAAATACAGGTAATCCCTGGCTATAATTATTCGTACCGTCCAAAGGATCGATCACCCACCGATACTCGGCAGTACCGGCATGAGCACCGCTTTCTTCCCCAAAGACTGCATGCCCGGGATAGTGCTTCTGAATCTTATCCAACAGAAAAGCTTCACTTTCTTTATCGGCTCTTGTTACCACATCGTACACATTCGATTTGGTTTGTATACCCAAATCATTTCCCCTGAAATAGGAAAGCTGTATCTTTCCAACTTCTTTCGCCCAGGCTACCGCATATTCCAATGCCTGATTTAAATCAATACTCATTTTAATTACTTCCCATTAAAAACAAAAAATCCTTTAACACCCTTCTATTTCTTTCAGCGCTTTCACCAATTGATCCGGACAGGAAGTACGTTTACTTCCACATTGTATACCTTCCAATCTTTCTATTACCTCCTCTACTTTCATTCCCCTTACCAACATCGAAATTCCTTGCAGATTTCCGCTGCATCCTCCTTCGAAACAAACTTCCCGGATCACCCCATCCTCCACGGTCAAATCAATAGCTACCGAACAAACGAGCGACGATGGTATAAAATGAATCGATTTTTTCATCGTTTAAATTATTTATATTTCCAAGCTTTTCCACAACTACGGCACTTCCAGGCCGGCCGGAATAAGGGAGAAACCTTCTTCAAGGACTTTCAGAGCTTCCTGCCAACATTCATGCCGGACGAGCAGCTTTACTCCACCGATTGCCTGTGCATGGATCCCCGTCCGGACCGTCAATTCATCCTGCATCCGGGTTTCGATCCCGGCAGATTCTAAAAAAGCCTTAGCCATATAGGCTTCCTGCGGATTTATAAAGGTTTGTACGATCACCCAACTGTCCATTGTATAGAAAGTTTGTCAGTTAAAAATCAATTCTTTTATTCGAATTTTTCCGGAACTTTCCAGGTTCATCCCTACTGATCTCTCAAGCAATCGGCACATCGATCCACTTTCCTCCCTGCAATTGTCTAACGGTATGGAATCCAGCTTCTTTCAGCGCCTGTAAAGCCTCCGCCCGCCCGGCATTGATCAAATCCGGACGGTGGGCATCAGAATTAACCAGTACCGGTATCCCCAAAGCACGAATAAAGGCAAAATGCCGGATATCCGGAAAAAAACACCCTTTACGTAAAAAAGCTTTAGTATTGATTTCCATCATGATACCTCTTTCAGCAATCAGCGTAAAGTATTCCTTCAACATATCGGTAAACCAGCCCTGCCGGAATAGATCCGGTTGACAAATCCCGGCATTATAAGAAATCTTATCGGCATGTCCGACAAAATCAAAACCTCCCGCTTCCACCATACGCATGGCTGCAACAAAATAGCGGGTGACCATCTCCTGCAAATTCCCACGAAAATGCTTTTCCAATAAATACCGGAAATTTTCAGGATCGGTATCTGTATCGATAATTTCCTCTTCGTCAGTATACACCAAATGGACTGATCCGATCCGGTAATCCAACGGTAAAGCCTGAAAATAGGAATTAGCCGGATTCTGAATTTCATTCAGATAGTCTATTTCCAAACCGGCATAGATCTCGATTTCTCCTGCATATCTCTGTTTCAACCGCCCAATTTCCTGTAAATAATCGGGCACCCGCTCTTGCGATAAAGTCCAGCACGTCTCGAAAGGAAGCGGAGCATGTGAAGATATACCGTAAGAAGTAAAGCCGGCAGCGATAGCCGACTTCACAAAATCTTCCATAGGAGCTTTTCCGTCACAAAAAGAACAATGACTATGATAATTGGTCAGATTCATACCCCATTTCCCGATCACATTCTTTCCGGCATCTCAATGCCTAACATTCCCATGGCATTTTTAATCGCCTCACCACATTGTTTAGCCAGCAACAAACGGAAATTTCTCAAAGCTTCATTTTCTTCTTTCAGAATAGAAAAATCATGGTAAAACTGATTGAATTCTTTAGCCAAGTCATAAGCGTAATTAGCCAATAATGCCGGACTATAGGTTGTCCCTGCTTCTTTCACCACGTCAGGCAATTTAGCCACCAATTTAATCAGATTCTGTTCTTTTTCCGAGAGCTGAATATGTGTATCCGCCGACAAAGGTGATGCCCCTGCGTCTGCGGCCTTACGTAATACCGACTGAATACGCGCATAAGTATATTGTATAAAAGGACCGGTATTTCCGTTAAAATCGATCGATTCTTTCGGGTTGAACATCATGGTCTTTTTGGGGTCTACTTTCAGAATAAAATATTTCAACGCCCCCAAAGCCACTTTCCGGTATACCTCTTCGGCCTCAGCTTCGGAATAGCCGTCCAATTTTCCTAATTCCTGAGAAGTTTCTCTGGCTGTATCGATCATTTCAGCCATCAGATCATCGGCATCGACAACCGTACCTTCACGGGATTTCATCTTTCCCTCAGGTAATTCAACCATTCCGTAAGACAAATGCTTAATTTTATCCGCCCAGGGGAAACCCAATTTACCACAAATCAATGAAAGTACCTGGAAATGATAATTCTGTTCATTTCCGACGACATAGATCATTTCATCCATATCGAATTCATTGAAGCGTTCGTAGGCCGTACCTATATCCTGAGTCATATAAACCGAAGTACCGTCGTCCCGTAACAGTAATTTATGATCCAGCCCGTCTCCGGTCAAGTCGGCCCAGACACTACCGGTTTCTTTCCGGTAGAGTACACCGTCAGCTAAACCTTTCAGGACAATGTCACGGCCTTTTTTATACGTTTGTGATTCGAAATATACTTTATCGAAACCCACCCCCATCAAGCGATAGGTTTCGTCGAAACCTTTCAACACCCAATCGTTCATAGTACGCCACAAACTCACGGTCTCTTCATCACCGGCTTCCCATTTACGCAGCATTTCCTGCGCTTCCAGCAAGATCGGAGCTTTTTTCTTGGCCTCTTCTTCTTCCATTCCCTCCTTTTCCATCAAAGCTTTTATTTCAGCTTTATATTCCTTATCGAAACGAACATAGTAGTCGCCGACAAAATGGTCGCCCTTCGTACCTGTAGACTCGGGAGTAGCACCATTAGCGAACTTTTTCCAGGCAATCATACTCTTACAAATATGTATTCCCCGGTCATTCACCAAATTTACCATCCTCACTTCATGTCCATTGGCTTTTTGTATCTCGGATACCGACCAACCCAACAGGTTGTTACGGATATGACCGAGATGTAAAGGTTTGTTCGTATTAGGCGAAGAATACTCGATCATGTAAGAATGCCCGCTATTTTCATGCACATATCCATACTTCGGGTCCTGAGCCACTTCGTTCAATACACCTAACCAATAAGCCGCTGAAATCTCGATATTCAAGAATCCTTTCACCACATTGTAGTCTTTAATCTCTTCAATGTGTTGTTTCAGGTAGCCCCCCAATTCTTTCCCCGTCTCTTCCGGAGATTTCTTCGAAAAACGCGTAAATGGAAAAACAACCACAGTCAAATCTCCCGCAAACTCTTTCCGGGTAGCTTGTAACTGCACTTTATCCTTATCCACATCAGCGTCATAGCACTGCTTCACAGCTTCTATCACCTTGGTGGTCAACAAACTTTCTATGCTCATAGTATTCTGACAATTAATTTTTCACAGGTTACAAAAATACAATTATTTAGTGAAACATTAAAAATGAAAGTGGAATAAAGCCTTTTACGGTCGTAATTTTTGTAAAAAAATATAAATATGATAACTTTGGAGCGTAATTTGATATGTCCCAAGGATTCAGTATACTTCAAAATACCAATAAATGAAACTCTAAAAGAAGAAAAATAAAAAATCTCTATAGTGGGTGATAAATAAAAAATCAATTAATTATGGAAAATTCTTTATCTACAATGTCTTTGGACACATTGGTCAATAAACTTATTGATCTCAGTGTTTCATTCGGTTCCAAGTTGCTGGTGGCACTTCTGGTGTTCTTCATCGGTCGTTGGATTGTAAAAAAATTAAATCGTTTAGTTATAAACATACTTACGAAACGGCATGTCGAAGCTTCATTGGCCACTTTTACCAAGAGTTTGGTGAGTATCACCCTGAATTTCACTTTAGTGATTATCATTATCAGTGTTTTAGGTATCGAGACAAGCTCATTCATCGCTTTATTTGCTTCTGCCGGTGTCGCTGTCGGTATGGCATTGAGCGGTACACTGCAAAATTTTGCCGGTGGAGTGATGATACTGCTTTTCAAACCGTTTAAAGTGGGAGATTATATCGAAGCACAAGGTCAGTCGGGAACAGTGAAAGAGATCCAGATTTTCAATACCATCATTACGACTACCGATAACAAGGTGATCATCATTCCTAACGGAGGCTTATCTACCGGAATTATGATGAACTACTCGAAAGAATCGCAACGGCGGGTCGACTGGGTATTCGGAATCGGCTACGGTGATAGCTACGAACATGCAAAAGCTGTCATTGCCCGGCTTTTAGATAATGATCCCAGAGTATTGAAAGATCCCAATTATTTTATCGCTTTAACCGCTCTTAACTCCAGTTCTGTCGACATTGTCGTTCGGGCCTGGGTAAAAGCAGAAAATTATTGGGGTGTCTTTTTCGATATGAACGAAAAAGTATACAAGACCTTTGCAGAGGAAAACCTCAATATTCCTTTCCCGCAAATGGATGTACACCTCTATAACGAAAAATAATCTTTTTACTGTCGGCAGGACTAGATCATGATCCTGCCGACAGTAAAAAATCCCCCTTAAAACATTACCAGCCTTTTTTCGTTTAAATAACTATAGAGGAGTTCTATAAATTAAAATATTGTAGTACAGTTGTTTATATGGTTCCAAGAGCGTAAATTTGCAGAAAATAA
>NZ_LARL01000075.1:0-15054 GCF_000980295.1 Odoribacter sp. N54.MGS-14
CGGCGGTACTGCTGCCGGTGTTCTTCCGATTCCGCCAGCCATGCTTCTACCCTTTGTAGCTCCAGGCCTTCCAGTTCTCCCCGGAAATAAGCGGTTAATAATTCTTCGGTTTGTTTATCCAATGGTCCTTTTTCCATGCTACAATCTTGTTTTCATGTATTAGTACCGGAAAAATGGAAAAAGGTCTAATGGAAAATCAAAAAAAATTAAAAGATCTGACAAAAAGATTTTTTCTTGCAAAAAAAGAATAAAAAACCGGCAAATTTTTCTTTGTCCAATCGTTCCCGCAATTTCCGGACAGCATTTCCCAATAAGGTTTTTACGGTTGAAATGGAAACATTGTATTTTTCCGCCACCTCCCGATATTTCATATTGTGAATAAATACCTCTTCCATAATAACCCGGCTACGAGGCGGCAGGTTTTCCATTTCCTGCAAAACCTGAGTCAGAATCCGGTCATGTTTTTCATTATATTCTTCAAATGCCAGGTGTACCTCCTGCAAATCGGTAGTATTATGAAAAATATCCTGTTTTTCAAGTTTATTTAAGCAACGATTTCTTACAGATACATATAGAAAAGAAGTCAAAAAGGGGGCTGTCAGTTCTTTCTGTTTCCTTTTTTCCCAAAGGGCGATAAAAAATTCCTGAACAACACCCTCAGCCAATTGTATGTCTTTCAAAAAAGTATCTGCCCACACAACCAACCGGCTATAATAGGTATTGAACAACAAATCCATTCCTTTGGGATCTCCTGTAGACAATAACCGGCATATCTCATCGTCTCTTTTTGAATATTCCATAAAAAAACACTACGTTTTCTCACAATGTTCAAGCAAATTTCGTTCAAAGTTATAAATTGAATTGTTACCTCAAACAGAAAACCGGATATTTTAATACCTTCTCCTGTACTTCTTCTCCAACCATATTAGCTTTTCCGATACGATTTTAGCATACCCATCATCGATGCGAACCACAGAGAAGGCAGTAACCTGGGATTTATTCATTTTTACTCACCTGTGGATTATCTGAAAAATTTCATGTACATTTGTATTCAAATATCAGGAGAATGATCTATGGGAAAAATCAATTTTTTAATTCTATTGTTTGCCGCAGTACTTTGTTGCAATTCTTGTAAGCTTTATAAAGTAAGTTATTCCACGACAGGAGCTTCCATCAGTCCTGACGTAAAGACCTTTTCCGTGGATTATTTCCCGAATAAGGCTCCTCTGGTAGTACCTTATCTAAGTTCGCTGTTTACCGAGAAACTGACAGATTACATGCGTTCCAAAACAGGCTTGAGTCAATTGACCGATAACAACGGAGATATTCGTTTCGAAGGCCAGATCACCGAGTACAGCCAACGGCCCATCGATATCCAAAAAGATGAAATCGCAGCCTCCAACCGGCTGACGATCGGAATCAAAGTAAAGTATACGAATACGAAAGACGATAAATACGATTTCTCTTCTACGTTTTCCAACTATGCCGATTACTCGACCGACGCTGATTTCAATTCCATAGAGGAGAGCTTGATTATAGAAATCCTGGATAAGATTATCGACGACATATATAATAAGGCACTCGTCAACTGGTAATCGATCGGCAGAAGAATGAAAAGTGAAAAAATCATAGAATTTATACGTCATCCTGAAAAAATCAACAATGACGATCTACGGGAATTACATACACTCGTAGAACGTTATCCTTATTTTCAGACGGCTCGTATTCTATATTTAAAAGCTTTATATCTTCTGGGAGGTGTCAGATTTCGCAGCGAACTAAAAGCTTCGACCGTCCATCTTACGGATCATAAGCAATTTTTCAGGTACCTGAACAATCAGATCGGTTTCGAACCCTTGGGTTCCGGTACGGCAACCCCTAAAAATTCGCTGAGTCATATTGTCGACGAACGTATCCGCGAAATCCATGGTCATACCGTCGTTCACAGCCAGGGTATTCCGGTCTGTCAGACTACCGAAGAGACAACTACCGGATGCGAAGAAGACATCATACAATTCAATCTCCAGCAAAAGGGAAGAAAACGGCCGGAAAACGATGAGAAAGAAATCATTTCCAACCCTATCCGACTGGACGATGTACCGGGAATAATCGACGATTATTCCAACTCTACCCAAGAGGATAGGTCCGAAGCGAACCATTCTGCCACCCCGTATGCCTCCCCCATCCAGCCCATCGATCTGAGCGGAATACAGGGCATCGTAGATGAAGCCCCCCGTCCTGAAAATAATTTCTCTATCGATGTCGATCTGGACGAAGAAATAGCGGATGCACAGGAAGAAAAACCATCGGTCTCTCTCGATACTCCCGAAATCATCAGTGGCGGATACCGGCTGACCGACCAGCCTCATACCGAAGAAACCGTCATAACAGAGAAAGAATCCCGGAAATCCCGAAAGAAAAAAGACGATCTCATCGAGCGTTTTATTCAGTCTGAACCCATCATGCCCAAAATAACTTCGGCCTCGACGGATAACAGGGATCTATCTAAAGAAAATCCTTATATCCAAGAGGAATTATTCAGCGAAACACTGGCAAAAATATATGTCAAACAACATCTGTACGAAAAAGCAATCTCAACTTATATAAAATTAAGTTTGAAATATCCGGAAAAAAGTGTTTACTTTGCAGACCGAATCGAAAAAATAAAAGAGAACATTAATAATAAAGAGTAATTATGTATACGGCAATTTCTGTTTTGATATTCATTATCTGCGTTTTATTGATATTGATTGTATTGGTACAAAACTCCAAAGGCGGAGGCTTGGCTTCTTCATTTGCTTCTTCTAACCAAATCATGGGAGTAAGAAAAACGACCGATTTTCTTGAAAAAGCAACCTGGACGTTAGCCGGAGGAATGATGATCCTGTGTGTATTGGCCACCTTTTTTATCCCCAGAGGAGAAAATGCAGTAAAATCTGCTATCCAGGAACAAATCGAAGCTCAGCCTGTTCAGCAACAAACCATCCCGACTTTCCCGACCAATCCGGGAGCCGGCGAAAATGCCCAGGAAACAGGAGCTGCAACACCCGGAGAATAATTCCATTAAAACTTAAAATAGAATGTCAGTATGTCAGTCATACTGACATTTTTTTTGCTTTTCTGCCAAACCCTTTTTTCCCCTATTTTTTATCTTTTATCATTTTTCCTCTATTTTTCAATGATTTACATTTTCTTTCCTCCTCTTCCTTTCTGTCGTATTTTTTTTGGCACAAAATATGATAAGAAGGAAATGTTGTAACATTCAACCTTACAACGACGTTGAAATATTGCGTATTAATTTGAAAATAAAATCATATTATAAACTTTTAAATTTTTAACATTATGACACTGAAGACCGTACTTAACAAGGTAATTGTTGAGCCTGTTGAAGCAGAAACTGTAACTAAAGGAGGGATCATCATCCCCGACACAGCACAAGAAAAACCCCAGAAAGGTACAGTTATCGCAACTGGTAAAGGTAAAGCAGACGAACCGATGGAAGTAAAAGCAGGCGATACTGTTTTATTCGGAAAATATTCCGGTACAGAAGTTCATATTGACGACAAGAAGTATCTGGTCATGAACCAAAGTGATATCCTTGCAATTCTTTAATTGTAAATTGTAAGTAATCCCAAAAATTAAAATCTAAAACTAATTTGTTATGGCAAAAGAAATAAAATTCAATATCGAAGCTCGTGACCTGATGAAAAAAGGGGTAGATGAGCTGGCAAATGCAGTAAAAGTAACTCTGGGACCGAAAGGCCGGAATGTAGTCATCGAAAAGAAATTCGGAGCTCCCCATATCACCAAAGACGGTGTCAGCGTAGCTAAGGAAATCGAACTAGCCGATCCGTATGCAAATATCGGAGCACAGATGGTAAAAGAAGTTGCTTCTAAAACCGGAGATGATGCCGGAGACGGTACGACTACCGCTACTATCCTGGCCCAAAGTATCATCAATGTAGGGTTGAAAAACGTTACTGCCGGAGCTAATCCGATGGAATTGAAAAGAGGTATTGAAAAGGCAGTTGCTGCTGTCGTAAAACATCTTGAAGGACAAAAAGAAGAAGTAGGTAACAACTTTGAAAAAATCCGTCAGGTAGGTCGTATCTCTGCCAATGGCGACGAAACGATCGGTAACCTGATCGCCGAAGCAATGGAAAAAGTCGGCATCGAAGGAGTAATTACCGTTGAAGAAGCCAAAGGAACCGAGACAGAGGTAAAAACGGTCGGTGGTATGCAATTCGACCGTGGATATATTTCTCCTTATTTCGTAACCGACAGTGAGAAGATGATCTGCGAATTCGAAAATCCTTATATCCTGCTTTATGACAAGAAGATTTCTTCTATGAAGGAATTACTTCCGGTTCTGGAACCGGTAGCACAATCAGGTCGTGCCTTGTTGATCATCGCCGAGGATGTCGAAAGCGAAGCATTGGCTACTTTGGTGGTCAACCGTTTGAGAGGTTCTTTGAAGATTGCAGCAGTAAAAGCTCCGGGATTCGGTGACCGCCGGAAAGAAATGCTGGAAGATATCGCTATCCTGACCGGAGGTGTTGTCGCTTCGGAAGACAAAGGAATGAAACTGGAAAACCTGACTATCGATATGTTGGGTCGTGCAGACAAAATAAGCATCGACAAAGAAAATACGACGATTGTCAAAGGGGCCGGTAAAAAAGAATTTATTCAGGAGAGAATCGAGCAGATCAAGAAATTGATTGAAAATTCGACTTCCGACTATGATAAAGAAAAACTGAAAGAACGTCTGGCAAAATTGTCAGGTGGTGTTGCCGTCCTGTATGTCGGAGCAGCTTCTGAAGTTGAAATGAAAGAAAAGAAAGACCGGATCGACGATGCCCTGCATGCCACCCGTGCAGCCAGCGAAGAAGGTATCGTACCGGGAGGTGGTGTCGCTTACATCCGCGCACAAGCAGCCCTGGAAGGTCTGAAAGGAGAAACCGAAGACGAAACTACCGGTATCGAAATCATCAAACGGGCTATCGAAGAACCGTTACGTCAGATTGCTTATAATGCCGGTGTCGAAGGAGCTGTCGTTGTCAACAAAGTACGTGAAGGCAAAGGCGATTTCGGATACAACGCCCGGAAAGATATCTATGAAGATTTGAAGAAAGCCGGTGTGATCGATCCGAAGAAAGTAACCCGGGTAGCCTTGGAAAATGCAGCTTCTATCGCCGGAATGTTCCTGACTACCGAATGTGTATTGGTGGAAGAGAAAAAAGATGAACCTGCCGCTCCTGCCATGGGTGGCGGAATGCCGGGAATGATGTAATAAAAAATGGTTCAATACAAGGAAGCTGTCTGCGTTTGCAGACAGCTTTTTTTGATTAATTACCCGTATATTTTTTGATTAGTATCATAATACCCACTACTATTCGTAGGTAATCTTTTCAATTCTACTCCTTGCCAGATAATTTTAAGAATAATTTCTCCATTAGCCGTAAAATTTATCTTATTCCCTGATTTATAAGCACTACCACTTAAATGATTATAACCAATAAAAGTATCCCAAAACCCCGTATTGTAAAAAGCACTATTAGTTACAGCAGGTACAGTGATATCCCAAAAAACATCTACCCGTCCATCAGAATTCAAACCAGAGATTTTAACAATCCTTTGCCCACCACTTTCATTAGTTGACTTTAAACGAGGTAACATGTCAAATTGTTCAGAAACTAGTGTTCTAATATTTTCAGATTGCATATTCTGAATATATTTCAACACTTTTTCTAGCTCTTCAAACGAAGTTATAGCTTTCAAATTTTTGACTACTGACTTGTCTTTCACATTTTTCCACATTCTCCCATCCATATTTGGAAAACAACTTATCGTACTCCATTATTTCTGAAGTGTCATCCGATATGTTTTTTGAACAAGAAATGGAAAATAGTGAGATCACCATTAATACTAAATACAATTTTTTCATCATTTTTAAATTAATACTTATCTATTTAACAATGATATGAAAACATTTTATTATACCCAATAGTGAATCCTCGGAAAATATTCGGAATATTTATCCTCCCTTTTCGGGAAAAGTTTAGGGAACACACCGGCAAAAACGGTCTTATTCCTGCGTATTGTTTAATTCTTTCCTAAAAATCTTAAAAATATAAGTTCGTAATATTTTCGTAATCTGAATGAGTTTCCTATTTTTACAGTCGCAAAATTCGGAATCTTAAAAAATGCAAAAATGGATTATGGAATCTTTGATGTACTGAAGCTCATCGGATCGCTTGGTGTATTCCTTTATGGAATGAAACTAATGAGTGAATCTCTTCAGAAACTGGCTGGCAACAAAATGAGGCAGATATTGACAGCCATGACTTCCAATCGTGTTACGGGTGTACTTACCGGCTTATTTATTACAGCCCTGATACAAAGTTCTTCGGCAACGACAGTCATGGTCGTGAGTTTTGTCAACGCCGGATTGTTGGACCTGGTCGGCTCTATCGGTGTTATTTTGGGAGCCAATGTCGGCACAACCATCACCAGCTGGTTGGTTGCGGTGTTAGGACTGGGAAAATTCAGCATGAGCGATCTGGCTCTTCCGATTATCGGTTGTTCACTGCCCCTATTGTTTTCACAAAAACGTTCCCGCAAAACCTGGGGTGAAATGTTCGTCGGTTTCGGTTTGTTGTTTTTAGCCCTGCGTTTTCTGCAGGAATCGATGCCGACCGATTTGCACACTCTTCCCGGAGTAGGAGAATTCATACAAAAAATCAGCTTCCTGGGATTCCGTTCCTGGATGATCTTCCTGCTTATCGGTGCCGGTTTGACTACGATATTTCAATCCTCCTCGGCTACAGTTGCTTTAACTTTGGTGATGTGTTCGAAAGGCTGGATCGGTTATGAAGATGCTGCTGCGATGATTATGGGTGAAAATATCGGAACGACTATTACCGCCAATCTGGCAGCAGCAGTCGCCAACGTACAAGCCAAACGGGCAGCCCTAGCCCATTTTATCATCAATGTATTCGGAGTGATCTGGTTATTCCTGATATTTACCCCTTTTTTGAACTTCATCGGAGACTTGTGTGTCACCCTGCATCTCTCGACTTATAATCCCAAATTTTCGGACCCGAAACTGTTGAACGAAGCTTTCTCACCGGAAGCCCGGGCCGGAGTGACCGCTTCTATAAATGCCGCCATGCCGCTTGTATTATCCCTTTTCAACACCTTGGCAAAGGGGATCAACGTGGCTATTCTGATTTGGTTTACCGAATATCTGGCCCGGATTGTCAGTCGGATTATTCCTCCCAAGAAAGGGGAAGAAACTTTTACTTTGAAACATATCAAAATCGGTTTATTATCTACACCGGACGCCTCGCTTTTCCAAGCCAAACAAGAGATCTCCCTCTACGGGCAAAGTACGCTGGAAATGTTTCACAAAACAATCCAGGCTTTCGATATGCCCTCCGGAGAATATGAAAAAGAATTCGATTATCTCCAGAAAATGGAAGACGAAAGTGACCAGGTGGAAGTTGAAATTGCCGATTACCTGACCAAAGTTTCCGAATCCAGACTAACCTCCGAAAACTCCCAGCGGGTACGTGCGATGTTTAAAATCGTATCGGAAGTGGAAAGTGTAGCCGATTCTATTTTAAATGTCGCCAAAGCGATTTATCGTCGTAACGAACAGAAAATCACCTTCCCGGAAGAATTGTCCAATAAACTCAAACATATGTTTGCCTTAGTGGATGAATCTATCGTCGTTATGTGTGCCAATCTGGCTACCGAATATACCCAGGTAAACGCCAAGAAAGCCTATGAACTCGAACAAGCCATCAACGATTACCGGACCATTTTGAAACAGGAACACCTGATGGCGATCGAAGAAAAACGATACGAATATTCTATGGGTATTCTGTATAACGACCTTTTCTCCGAATGTGAGAAAATCGGAGACTATACGATAAATGTCACACAGGCAATGAAAGAAATCGGACACGAAGAATAAAATTTCATTACCTTTGTCACTCAAACAACATTTTATAAGATTATGGCACAGGAAGATGTATTCAAAAAATTAGTAGCTCATTGTAAGGAATATGGGTTTGTGTTTCCGTCTTCAGATATTTACGACGGACTGGGAGCTGTATATGATTACGGACAGAACGGCGTGGAACTGAAAAACAATATCAAACGGTATTGGTGGGAATCGATGGTCCGGTTACACGAAAATATCGTAGGAATCGACTCTGCCATTTTCATGCATCCGACCATCTGGAAAGCTTCCGGCCACGTAGATGCATTCAACGATCCCTTGATCGATAACAAAGATTCTAAGAAAAGATACCGGGCAGACGTTCTGATCGAAGATCAGATTGCTAAATACGACGAAAAAATCGAGAAAGACGTTGAAAAAGCCCGGAAAAGGTTCGGGGAAAAGTTCGACGAAGCCTTATTCCGGGAGACCAATCCTCAGATTCAGGAACACATCCGCAAAAGAGAAGCTCTCCACGAGCGGATGTCCAATGCCTTAAATGCCAATGACCTGAATGAAGTACGTCAGATTATTCTCGACGAGAAAATCGTCTGTCCGATCTCCGGCACCTGCAACTGGACCGAAGTACGCCAGTTCAACCTGATGTTCGCAACTGAAATGGGGTCTACCGCAGAAGGAGCCAGCAAAATTTACCTGCGTCCCGAAACAGCTCAGGGAATCTTCGTCAATTTTCTGAATGTACAGAAAACCGGACGCATGAAAGTGCCTTTTGGTATCGCTCAGATCGGTAAAGCTTTCCGTAATGAAATCGTCGCCCGCCAGTTTATTTTCCGGATGCGCGAATTCGAACAGATGGAAATGCAATTCTTTGTACGCCCCGGTTCGGAACTGGAATGGTTTAAAAAATGGAAAACGACCCGTATGCGTTGGCATCAGCTCCTGGGATTCGGGGAAGAAAACTATCGTTTTCATGATCACGAGAAGCTGGCCCATTATGCGAATGCCGCTACCGATATCGAATTCAAATTCCCCTTCGGTTTCAAAGAAGTGGAAGGAATTCATTCCCGTACGGATTTCGACTTATCACAACATCAACAATATTCCGGTAAAAAGATTCAATATTTCGATACCGAACTGAACGAATCTTATGTGCCTTATGTGATCGAAACCTCTATCGGTGTAGACCGGATGTTCCTGCAGATTATGTCGGCTGCTTATTGCGAAGAAGACCTGAGCAAAGACGGCAAACAGGATTCCCGTGTCGTACTGCGCCTGCCGGCAGCTCTGGCCCCGGTAAAGATGGCCATTATGCCACTGGTGAAGAAAGACGGGCTGCCTGAAAAAGCGCAGGAAATCATGAACCTGCTGAAATACGATTTCAACTGTCAATACGACGAGAAAGACTCTATCGGTAAACGCTACCGCCGTCAGGACGCTATCGGTACTCCTTTCTGTATCACTGTCGACCACCAGACTCTGGAAGACCATGCCGTCACTATCCGTGACCGCGACACCATGCAGCAGGAACGGGTAGCCATCGATCAGCTCTTCGGTATACTCAAAGAAAAATGCGATATGCAAACTTTGCTGAGAAAAATGACCGAATAGTCAGCTCATCGAGGGATCGGTTTCTTTGGTTAATAATCAGAATCACCGTCCTCCGGGTATACTTCACGTAAGTGCTGTGAATTCTGACGATCCGGAAGAACCCTGTCGGAATAATTATAATACATAGAATAAACCCCGAAAGCCAGATAAAACTTTCGGGGTTTATTCTATAATAATTACACCACCATGTAATAAGCAAATTTTAAATCGTCATTTTTCGGTAAAGTTAAATCACCACATTATAATCGAGATCATTTGTTTAAACTATTGATAATGTTGGTTTGCTTGTCATTATACAAAAAATGGGTTAAGGTATATGTCAGTTTTTCAGGGTTCATGCCGGAAGTGTTGGCTTCGAAAATAGGCTCCGGCTTCGTCGGGACTTCTACAAATTCCTCCCCATTGCGAACTCTGAGAATCTCGGCTATCTCCATCAGGCAGCAGCCGTTGAAGACACCCGTCTCAAGGTATTTGGAGAAGGCTTCGACAAGTGAAGCAAATTAAAAATTTTAGTGAAGATTTTCTTTTGAATTTAAACGTTCTACAGTATTAGTTGTTGTCGTTGTTGTATAGTCTAAAATATTTGAACCGATAGGGTCATAAATAAATCCGCCATGTTCATTAGATACATACAATACATAATGATTTAAAGTGCTTATTTTTATAACTCCATTCTAATTCCAAATATTCATAATCCAAATGAATTAAATTATCAAGCTGTTGTCTTAGTGAGGTGAGCAGACTTTTTTCTCCTATAGACTCTGCAATTTCTAATCGCTTACGAATAGAAATGATTTCAAATTTAGGCAACATTCTTTCCCGAATGACACAGGAATCTCCCCTTGATACTGTATCTCTCATCACTATGGGAGGTAAATGCAAAATAGCAGGAGCATTGTAGGATAATAAGGAATCTATTATATCGGATTTAACAGTTTGAGATCCAATTATTCCTTTATAGGTATACCCTAATAGTTTCAAAAACGACACATCACCCCTATTTTCTTCATTGAAGCTATTTTTTAAAGCTTCGAGCCGGTCTTGCCAAGTTGTAGGTGTATTTTGTGAAAAACATACATTTGTATATAAAACACCTGATATCAAAATAACAAAATAGAATAAATTGAATGATTTTTTTCCATACTTTTCTAATAATTTTTATTAGTTCAAATATATAACAATCCCAAATCAAAAATAAACGACTAATTATCTTATTTTTCCGAACATTGAGCCCAATTTTCAGTAGCCTAACTATGGTGTAACTGAATATTTTTTATTATAGGAAATTTTTCAATAAATGAAATTACTGCTTATGAGAATTACCAGAAAATCTGTTTCCCGTCAGAATAGGTAAAAATGCGTTCTTCTCTTCCACGGCTTACATCCCTAAGCCAATAGAGCGCATTCGAAGGAGCCAGATACTCCAGAACGACATCCCTGGCTATTCGGGGTCCGCCAATCAGTTGCCATCCCTCCGGTCCCCACCAATACAACTCGTAAGTGTCGCCCAATTGGATCATATTTCCATCGGTACGGGGAATAAAAATCAGTTTACCGATGTTCACTTCCTTTCCGAAATCCATCCCCACCCAGGCACCACTTCCAGTCGGCGCATCGAAAAAAGTCAATGGGTCTCCGTCGAATACCTTTTCTTTCACATGGTTAGGATCATTAAAACAACTTCCTTCCGTCCCTATAATTTCACCCACAATAGGGCGCATAGAATCTCTCTGATAAAATACCAATTCGGCAATATTACAAAGTCCGTTTTCGGCAGACAAATACCTCCAATAGCGCCAGGCAGTATCGGTAGTAACCTTCAGGGAATAAGCACTTTTCCACTCAGGTACCCGATAGATAGTAACCGAATCGCTGAAGTCCGCCCGATTGGCAGCCTGAATTTTTCCTCCTACAATCCGTCTTCCCATAGCATAAGCATTGTCAGAAGGAGGATATTTCCGGTAGAGTTTCAACTGTTGCCGATTCAACGTATCCCCTTTCAGAACAATTACCTTCCCGTCCGTATCCAATAAAAAAGGACTGGCCAAGGGTTTCAGCCCATCGGAAGTATAGTAAACAGGCAGATAAACAATATCACGGGCTACATTTTTAAAGAGGGCTTTTCCCCGGTGTATTCCGGCCCAATCGACCGGTACCCAATCTTCATTATCGAAAATAGTCAGATAAGCATAGTTTTCAGAGCATTTCACCGAAGAGGGAACTTCGATTTCCACATCGGAAGTGCGCATATATTCGGCTGTCACATCTTTCATAAAACAATTCTGGAAAAAATCGGGCACATCGCCACACTCCCGGTTCAATCTTTCCAGGTCACGGTTGATTGCATAAGTCTGCCTGTAAACTTTCCCTAACTTTTCTTCCACTTTATGAGGCATCCCCGGATCACTCTCCGTAGCCAGAAAAACTACATTTTTTCCCCTGTTATCCAACATCACATTCCAATAATGCCTACCGGACCTGACAGGCCATTGAGGGATAAAATCCATCATGACAGGAATCCCTTTCGAACGCATAATACTCAATCCCATCAAAGCATACTCCCGGCAAGACCCTCCCCTGGATTTCGGCAACAAGGAAGGAAACAACAGAGGAATTTTAGAAAAAGGTTCGAGGGTCTGAAAACGAATCTGAGTCCCGATCTCCCGGTTTACCCAAGTTGCAGCCCAAAATGCAGAGTGACTGAGCCGGGGATGCCGGAGGTCTATCTGTTCTTCATAACCGGTAGCAAATTTTTTCCGCCAATCTTCCAAAGGTTGGTATTGTCCGACCGTATAAGGCAATATGTATTCACAGAAATCATCAAAACCGACATGTGAAGCCCAGGGTTTTTCCCTCCAGACCCGAAAAGCACTATCGATATTGGCAATCAGAAAACCGGACTTTATCACCTTTATATCTTCCTGTACACGCAATCCGGATTTATAATACTCATGGATCTTATCGAGACTATCCTGCCAATTTCTCAAAGTATCGTTACTGAACACCGCATTCAAAGCCGCATAATAAGGCCCGATCGAATCGCCACCGATAGATAAATGCCCGGGCATATTTTCGATTAAAAAGCGGGCAGCCTCCCACTTCAGGCTATCTTTATCCTCTTCGGAATAATGACGCAATACCCGTTCCAGTTCTATCCGATTTTCCCCGGCCCTTTCAAGAGCCGATTCCAAAACCGAAGGCCGGCAAGCCGAACACCCGACAATAATAAAAAAAGAAAAGATTCTAAATAGCATTTTACATCCGAAATCAAAATTTATCGATATCCCCCTCTCAGCGACAGCCCATATTTGAATTACAAATATAATATTAAATTATTCTTCCAGAATTCCGATCATAATTTAACTAAAAAGGATGTCTGGAAATATTAATCTTTTCAACCTTCACTACTACCCCGGTATAGATTACAATCAAAGAGAGATTGAACAATATATTTCCTGTCCAGGATATATCCTTTTGCCATGCTCCCAAAAAATAGAATAATATACCGCCTGAAAGATAAAATAGGATACGTTTGAGCGGATAAGGAACCGGATAATATATTCTGCTCAAAATATAACTGACGATCACCATAATCCATTCGCTTCCCAGATGTGCCCAGGCCGTTCCGGCATATCCCAGACGTGGAAGTAATAATAAATTAAAAACAATCGTGCAAATCAATCCACTGCCGGTGACCAAAATGGCCAGACGGGTCTTACCGGTCCGCTTATACCAGAATGAAAGATTAAAGACTATACCATTTCCGATATTAGCAAACAAAACAACAGGGATAATAAATAATCCATCCCGAAAATCCGAACCGAGGATCAAACCAAAGAAATCGGAGAAAAGGGAAATCATTAAAAACAACAACATAGAAACGATCAAAAAATATTTTAACGTCTCCGCATTTGCTTTCAAGAAATCTTCCTTTTTAAAATCAGCCAGAAAAAACGGTTCTGCAGCCAAACGGAACATTTGCACAAACAACAACAAAATGCCTCCGAGTTTAAGGGCAGCTCCATAAATACCTAAAGTACTCATTGCCGACTCTTGCGGCAGCAAATATTTAATAAATTGGCGGTCGATAAATTCATTGGCGGTACCCGTAACCCCGCTGATCAGCAAAGGCAACGAATAGATAAATAAAGGCTGAAGCAATTTCCGTTTTATCCGAGGCCGGATTCCCCGGACGGCAGGAATCAGCATAAAAGCCGCTGTCACGCTAGCGATTAAATTCGATATCAAATAATATCCGGCACCATATTCTGCCGGGAAGATATTTTGCAGGTCTCTAATCCCAGGTATCACAGAATAAAAAACGATACAAAAAAACAGATTGACCAGTATCGTAACGACCCGGATTTTCACATAGGCCGATGCTTTATTTTCCTCTCTTAACTTAGCGAATGGTAAGGCCGTCACAGCATCGACGGTTATAATACTTCCCATCAATAATAGATACGACGGAGTTCCGGCATAATCCATCACCACCGACAAAGGATGCAAGAACAATAAGGTGAAACCGAAAAATAGAAGGCTCACTAATATAACGATACCCCAGGTGGTTTGAAATATCAATCTTTTCTCTTCAGAAGTTCCCGCCTTACCGGCAAAATGAAAATACCCTGTTTCCATCCCCATCGTAAGCAATAACAGGATAAAAGGAATGAGAGCATAGAGATCGGTCACCACCCCATACTCACCCGTAGTCATAATACGAGTGAGATAGGGGGTCAATAAGTAATTAAGAAAACGGGCAATAATACTACTGATCCCATATATAGCCGTCTGTGCAGCCAATTTCTTTAACATACCGGTATTCTATGTGGGATGAACAATCTACGACCAGTTAACACCGGTCATAAAGTATGGTACGAAAAAATTCTTTCACTTAATGGAGATGAAACAAAATTCAGGTTTTTCAAAGTTACACGAATTTCATCCCCCATATTCAGGTTCGAATGATAAAAATCCAACAATACATTATCGTCAGTAATAGAACCTGCATCAACAGATACTTGACCTTGATTTATGGTTACAACAAAAGTGACTGCTCCCCCATCTATAAATGGCATACATATCGTATTGTTTTCTGTACAGACTTCCATCCCATATATTCCCTTATCACTCATAAACTCCTTTTTCTGGTTAGAGAAATCAGGCATAACAAACTCATGTACCGACTCAGTACCCTCAGAAACAATCCTCTTTATGCAAACTGAATCACCTATATTCAAAGAAGTTCTATCATCCGAAATATCTGAGACAATACATGCTAATTCATTTCCATATTTATTATTACAAACAGAAATTACACCAGTATGATCGAACGGGATATAAAACAATGGTTCATTAATACTTAATGCGGTCATATTTGCCATATATTACATAACTATATTATGGTGAGTTCTATCAATTCAATTTATCCTCTTGTATCAGACAGCAGAACTCTTTAACTGCCCAATTTGTGAGTTTTA
>NZ_LARL01000076.1:0-14837 GCF_000980295.1 Odoribacter sp. N54.MGS-14
TGACTTTGGCAAAATCTCGTTTGAATGTCGCCAGACTGCGGCCCGTATAATTTGCTATTTCCTCCATCGATAGGTCATACATGTAGTTATCGTTCAGATAGTCGATGATGTCTATTTTCCACGGATCGACGAAATCGAACAGCGAAGCGTAGAGAGTCTTATCTGTATTGAATAAGACATAGGCTCCCTCGATCATTTTCAATTTCAATACGTCGTCGGAGGGCTTCACACCTGTATCGAAATACGGAATGACCGACTCGAACAAGCTACGGATGTCGGGGCGGTTATTCGGCAATACGCGCAGGCTCGCTTTTTCACGTTTCGATTCCATAGGAATCTCTTTCTTGTCGAGCGTCTGGTAGAGTTCCCGCAGAAACGGTTTCGTGAATTTCAGCACGACGGAGCGGTAAGGATGTTCCTCGTCGGCGCGTTTCTGCAACCACATCCGGTTATCCCGCCGCATGAAGGCACACTCGCCCGGATGCAATATCGTTTTCTTACCGCGTTCCTCGATTTCGAGTTCGCCTGAACACAGGTAAATAAGCGTGTGCTCCCGATTTTCGTGGGCACAGCCTCTGTCATCAGTGAAAAAACTTGCTATAAGGACATTCGAGCAGTCAAAAACATGCAATTGTTCCATATTATCCAGTCTTTATTTTGTTTACAAAATTAGCGTATTATTTTCGTAAGATATTTGCTGTAAAGCTCATCTTTTGGAAAAACTTAATACTTTCAACATAGTATCTACTTATTATAAAATAATCAGATTGATTTTCATTGTTTCCAAATTCAGGAGAAGTTAGCTATTGAAATTGGGGTAAGAAATTCACAAGGTTTACGGGACAGCTTATTTTGATAGAAATATCTATCATGCCACCGTTTACAGTGGTTCTCATGATACAGGTGATTTTCCGTTATTCAAATAGGAGAGTGTCCCTGAATAGTCTACGGGGGACATTTCAGACAGGGACAGTGGGGTATTTTGCAGGCCTTGCATGATGCTGTGACGTAGTTATATCTGAAATCGGGACGAAAGGTCCGTCCCAGAGTTCCAAATAAAAAAAAGCGACTATTTTTTTAGTCGCTTTTACGTGGTAGCACCTGGAATCGAACCAGGGACACAAGGATTTTCAGTCCTTTGCTCTACCGACTGAGCTATGCCACCAGTGCTGTTTTGCGAGTGCAAATATAGGGCATTTCTATAAATCTGCAATAGTTTTGCGGGTATTTTTTATCTTTTTTCATTTCTTAGTCTGAAACACAGATAGATCATCAGGATAATCAAAGAGATAGAAGCCATGGGTACGGCTGGCTGAGCAATGGCCCAGACCGGTATAGCTATAGCCAGGATAGCCAGATAGAATTTCAGATATTTTCTGATGAATAGAGGAAGCGCTTTCCTGAAAATAAAAGGGATTACAAATAAATTGAGCGGATTGGCCCATAGGATATTCCAGTTTGGAGCAGTGATGGGGTGTGCTGTAAAACCTCCTAAGAATACAATCAAAACCCCTACAATTCCTGTGAAAAGGAGAAAAATAAGGGAAATGACATTCAATAATGACCGGCTTTTAACATATTGTAAAAGTAGGATCAGTAGCAGGCATCCTAGAGCAAAAACGAAAAGGGGAGTCCCATACCAGGAATTGGATAGGTTCATTTCCGGAGCCTGATATAAAACTTCGGCAGGTTCGGCCAGCAATTGTCCGTCGTATCGGGCATTTTTAAGTCCATACATCAGATAATCCGGCAAGAACATATATTGAAAAGTAGTGGCCATACGATTACCCCTTTGCCCCAGGATCGTATGTATGCCCCATTGTACCCAAGGGGAAGCTTGCAAGTACTCATCCAGTAGATTCCAGAAATTTTTGTTTACATCCGGCATATTCCAGGCGACACTGTCGGGTAAACTTTTTAATAAGATATCCCTGCTTCGGGTGGTACAATTATCGAATAGAAAGTTGTAGAGATAATAGCGGTTTTGCGGGAGCAGGTTCTCTTCGAGCAGATCGAAAATCCGTTGTTTTTCCAGCGAATCCAGCCGGATAGTTTGAGCGTAGACCGTACGTTCTTCCAGCTGATAATTGTATATGAAATGGGAGAATTTCTGAACAGTCAGCTGATAAGGAAGCAGGCCTCGTGCATATTTTAAATAAAAATGGGGAGTAGAGAAGTCGAAAGTGCCATAATTGTACACCCTGTCGATTTGGTGTCGGGGATCGTTGATCCGGATGGCCGTATGACCGAAAAGAGAGTATAATTCGTTGCCGGGAGCACAAGTCAGGATACTGACTTCGGTCTCCGGAGAGAGTGTTAATCCTATTCCTTTAATAGAAATCAGACTGCTTATTATAAATAAAAAGATGATCTTTTTCATTTTATATGTCTTTTTATTCCGGATATTCAATATGACAAAGAAATAGAGCCTGTGCAGGAACAGAAGTACCTGCATTACAGCGGTTTTTAGATTCTATAATTTTGCGAACATCTTCTGGGGTCAGTTTACCTCTTCCCACGTCAATCAACGTACCGACAATCGCTCTTACCATATTCCGCAAAAAACGGTTGGCTTTTACCGTAAAAATCAGCTGTTTATCGGTCTCTTCCCACTGAGCTTCATATATAATACAATTATTGGTTTTGACGTCGGTATGAAGTTTCGAAAAACTGGTAAAGTCCGTATAATCGAATAACACCCGGCAGGCTTCGTTCATTGCCTGAATATCCGGCAGGGGATAAGCTTTCCAGGCAAATGGATAGGTAAACGGATCTTTTGTTTTATCGATATAATATTTATAGGTACGGGAAATAGCCGAAAAACGGGCATGTTTATCCATAGGTACCCGGTATATTTTGTAGATTGCAATATCTTTATCCAGTAATCCGTTCAGTTTATAGACCACCTGTTGCGGCTCCGGAAGTTCACATTCGATATCGAAATGAGCGACGAAAAATGAAGCGTGTACACCCGTATCCGTTCTACCGGCGCCGACGACGTATATGTCCTGGCGTAGCAAAGTACTGAGGGCCCGGTTGATTTCTTCCTGCACGGACGATGCTCCCGGCTGGATTTGCCAGCCGTGGTATCGGCTGCCGTTATAAGCTAATTCAATAAAATATCTGACCATTTTTTCTTATCTCCCGCGAAGATAAAAAATAATGCCGAATATTGTATATCCGGCATAGGGGTTTCTTTATTCTACAACGACTTTACTCTTTCCGTTGCCGGTCTTTACCAGACAAATTTTGGCAGGAATACGTTCGGTCAATTCCTGTACGTGGGATATGATTCCCACCTGCCGGCCTTGTGAGCGGAGACGTTCCAGGGCTTCCATGACAATTTGCAGGGTTTCGCTGTCTAAAGTGCCGAAACCTTCGTCGATAAAGAGATTTTCTTCGAAATGATTCCGTGAAGAAAAGGAAGATAAGCCCAAGGCTAAAGCCAGAGAGATGAGGAAGGATTCGCCTCCCGATAAAGAGAATACCGACCGGGCTTCATCGCAGAGATCGTGATCGATGACTTGTAGGGCCAACTCATCGGGTATACGCTGCAACTGATAGCGGGAGGTTAATTCCCGAAGTTGTATATTGGCGTATGATAACAGGATATCCAGCGTATATCCTTGGGCGATCTCTTTAAACTTATAGCCACTCTGTGAACCGATTAGATCGTCTAGTTTGCTCCATTGGTTTAATAATTTCGTTTTCGCATCGAGGGTATCCTTTAAGCTGGCCGCTTGTTTTTGGTTTTCTTCCTGGGTGTGCAGAGTTGCCAATACTTCGGTTTTTTGTTGGAGGATACGCTCGGATTCCTCTTGTAATGCGGTGTATTGACGCTGTAAAGAGGAAAGTGATTCCGATTGTGGATCGGGGCGGCCGGGCGATTGTAAATGATCGGCCAATTGTTTTTCACGTTCCCGTAGAGTGGCCAAAGCAGTCGTTACCTTATCCCGGAGGTGATTTTGTCTTTCCCGTTCTTCCCGGATTTTTTCAGGTGCCACTTGCAATAGTGAAATGAGAGTGGCTTCGGTTAGCTGAGCAGGGGCTGTCCGATTGTATTTTTCCAGCCATTCGCCTAATTGCCGGGTGGCTTTTTCCAGGCGCTTTTGATATTGGTCACAGGTGGTACGGAGTTGGGTGATTTTTCCTTTTAGTTGTTCCGATTGGCCTGAAAGCTGTTCTTTCTGCCGGATGGCTGTTTCCAGTTCCTGAGTCGCCCTTTCTGTTAACTCTTGCCAATAACGTTCGGTTTCATCGACCGTTTGACCTTGCAGAAGCCGGGCCCGTTTCCGGATGAAAGACAAAGTCTCTTCAGAGCGTTTTTTCAAAGCCTCTGCGGCTTCTGTTTCGCTTTGGCGGAAGGATTCCAGGTTTTTCTGATTCTCCTCGTATTCAGCTACCGATTGAAGCAATAGTTTTTCATTTTCTGCCGATTGCAGCGTTTTAGTTTGCCATTTTTGAGCAGCTGTGGTCAGTTCCTGTTTGAGATCCGGGTAGTTATCTTCCCAGCGTTGTCGCCAGGTAGGTGCATGCATAAAAGGAGCGACCTTTTCCAGTGAAATATTTTGCTGGACTTTCAGGCCTTCAATGATCTCTTGCAACTTAGATAGTTCAGTGGCTTGACCGACTACCTTTTCCTGGGTCTGCTGAAATGTTTTTTGCAGGGCATTGTTTTGGTTTTGTATTTTATCCAGTTCTTTTTGGAGCGTTTCTAACTGATGTTGCCGTTGCTCCCATTCGTTTTCTTTCAGACAAATACTTTCCAATTCTTTTTGGCTGATATTCAGCTGTTCTCTTAGGTTTATCCGATTTTGTCCGTTAGAAACAGACCTATCCGAATAAAGCTCCTTAATTTGCTGGAGAATCTCTTCGCATTCTTCTTGCGATTCATATTTTTCATTTTGTAATACGGGTAATACTTCTCCGAGGTACCGGTGTTCGGCTTCAAGACGCGCATTTTCGGTTTTTAACCGATTATATGCTGCTTCATGCTGTCTGACTTCTTTTTCGAGTGTTTCGAGCAAGCCGTCGGCCAGGGGATGATGTGCCGCATAAGGGTGGGATTGGCTGCCACATACCGGGCAAGGGGTATTTTCTTCCAGTTGGGCCCGGAGTCGAACGACATTTTCTGAAACCGATAGTCGGGCTTGTTCCAAAGTGTGGCGTATGGTCGTGTATTTTATTTCTGCAATTTCGATTTCTTTTTTGTATTCGGTCAGGCGAACTTTGAGTGCTTGTAAATTTTGTTGTTGTTGTTGCAGTTTATCTTGCCTTTTTCTCAGTTCTTGCCGGGTCTTATCTAGTTTTTCCGTCAAGGTAATTTCCTGAAGCAATCTTTCGCGTTGTAGGCGGAGTTGTTCTTTACGATTGCGAAGTTCGCTTATGGGAAACCGGTTGACCGATATTTGTTGTTGCTGGCGCAACTGCAGGAGGTCATTGTGACGTTGTATGGATGTTTCGATCTCACGGCGTTGAAGTTCCAGCTGTTGCCGGCTTACTGTTAGTTGTTGTAGAGTAGAGGTATATAAAGATTGATTTTCTATAACCTGCAACCTTTGGGTATAAGCTGTATCCAGAAAACTTTCGATCAGCTTTATGTTCAGGCACATTTGTTCATGTTGCCTGTTTTTCCTGAACCATTCTTTTAATTTATCGTCTAATTCTCTCTGTTGCAGAATACGGGAGTATCTGCTATCCTGAATTTTTTGATGCACTTTGATTTTATCTTGCAGGTCGGTTAAAGTTTTCCGGCTCTCTTGTTCTACCTGCCGGGCATTGACAATTCCGATATCTAAACGACGGGCTTCTAAAAGTTCCGGTTTAAGCTTATTGTACTGGGTTGTATATTGGTTTACCAATGATTTTTGCCGTTCCACCGATTGAAGGGTTTGCGTGGCTTTTTCGTTCAGATCGGAGAGCGCCTGTTCTGTTTGTCGTAATAATTCAGTTTGGCTTACTAAATGAGTGGTACATTCATTTTTTTCAATCCAAAAAAGACGGCTGCTTTCGATGCTTTCCATCTGCTGTAACCAGACTGACTGGGCTTGTGCTTCGGCTTGTACTTTTTGGGCATCCGAAAGGGTGGCCTGGGCTTCCGATTTAGATTGATTGATTTGTTCTAATTGCTCTATCCAACGTATTTTACGTTGGATTTCTTCATTTTTTTGTTGAAGAGCCTTTTCGTGTTTCAGGAGTTTGGCCGATTGTTGCTGTAATGTCTCGATTTCTTCCTGGGTAAGCAGGCGAATATTCCCCATACGGGCGGAGAGTTCTTTCCATTCATTGCGGATAGCTGTCGTTTTGGAATAGACCGTATTCGAGATAACAGAATAGATTTCAGTACCGGTCAGTTTTTCGAGTACTTCGGCCTTTTCTTCTTTCCGGGCTTTGAGGAATCGGGCAAATTCATTTTGTGCCAATAAAACGGTACGGGTGAATTGATTATAATTCAGACCGATGAGTTGAATCAATTTATTCTCCGATTCACTGATTCCTGTAGTGATAGGAGACGGATCTCCAAGGGGGTATACCCGGAGTTCTGCAGGTTGAAGTTTCCCGCTTATTTTATTATTGGCTCGCCATACCCGCCATACCGAGCGATAACTTTTTCCGTCTACAGCAATAAATTCTACAGCAGCCATCGCTTCGGCAGTACCTCTGCGGAGTATTTGACGACGATCTCCCTGTTGAATGAATTCTTGTCCGACATCCGGCATTTTAGTACCTTCAATACCGGTGGTGCGGGGCATATTGTTGAATAAGGCCAGACAGATAGCATCCAGAATAGTCGATTTTCCGGCACCGGTGGGACCGCATATTGCGAAGATCCCGGCAGATCGCAGAGGAGCTGCCGTAAAATCGATATCGAATTCTCCGGCAATAGATGCCAGATTTTTTCCTTGTATACGTAATATTTTCATTGTTTTTCTCCCATTTTCAGCTGTGATTCTTCAATGACTTCCCGGAATAAATGAGCCAATTCTTCGGGCAGAGGATTTTGATATCGCCTTTCGTATACTCGGTTCAACAGCTTCCAGGGATCCAGTAATTCTTCGGTGGTGAGCGTATTCTCGTTTTTTGTAAGTTGTACTGTATCCGGATAAAAGGGGAGTACCCGGGTTAAACGCACCTGTTTGGTGCGTAGGGCTTCCTCCACTTTATTGCGCAAAGCAGGTTCCGGTTCGGTGAGTAGTACCCTGACTTCGAGGAAAGGGGCCGGATGATCGTCTCTCTCTTCCGGGAGCTGAGAGAGGCGATTCAACACTTCGTCCAAGGGGGCCGGATGTTTAGGGATACGAAGTAAAGTGACTAAAGGATTAAAAATAATTTTAGTCTGATTTAGAAGTATTCCTTTGTCGATCTCCAGTAAGATCACTCCGTGGCGGTAATTTTCTTCTGCAAAAGACATGGGTAACGGACTGCCGGCATAGCGTATCTCGTTGCGGTTGGCAATCTGCTGTTCCCGGTGGATATGGCCCAAAGCTCCGTAAGTGATTTGGGAAGGGAAGACACTGGAAGGAATCCCTTCGAGTCCGCCGATGATCAGGCGTTCACTTTGATCACCTTCGGAAATCTGACTTCCTGCGGCTTGCAGGTGTCCCATAGCAATGATGGCTTCTTGTTTTTGCCTGCGTTCTTCGACGCAGGCAACCAGCGTGTCGTACATGGCCTTAACCCCTGCCTGATAAGGATCTCCTTCACTCTCGACTGCCGGATAGTCTCCCTGTCGGAGATAGGGTACCGCCAGACACCAACCTTGCCGTTTCCCCGATCTGTCTTTCAGTTCGATGATTAATTCCTCCGTATCGATTGTGCCGTCTGCTCTTTTACGTACTGTACCCCGAATTTGTATGTTCATTTCTTCGAGTAAAGGAATCGGGGTTTCGAGCCGACTGGCAGAATCATGATTTCCTGCAATCAGGATGATTTGTAAGCCCGGATTTTGTTCTGTTACCCGGCGTAGGAACCGATAAAATTGACGTTGTGCCTGAGCAGAAGGATTAGCTACATCGAATATATCTCCTGAAATAAGAAGCACATCGATTTGTTGTGTGGTAATTTGATCTGTCAGCCAATCTAAAAAATACTGATGTTCCTGAAAACGGTCATAGCCGAAAAAGGTCTGCCCGATATGCCAGTCTGCTGTATGAATGATTTTCATGTCCTGTCATTTGGACAAAAATAGTAAGATTTGCAGATATAACCAAATAGCTCACGGGCTATGGTAATCCTACCATAGCCCGTGAGCTATAGCCGGTGATAATGGCAAGTCATCAGCTTACCGGATTCATCGTGTAGGTGCATGCCATTTCCTTCGCAATAACGGAACAGGTTGCAATCGGCACATTCGCCCTGACGGGCCCATTCCCGGTTCCGGAATTTTTCGAAGCGGTTGTTCCACACTTCCATAAAATCATCCTGGTAAATATTCCCTTGGTCGTAGTTAGCCCGGATACTGGGACAACCCGATATCGCTCCGTTAATGCGGATAGATCCGACAGAAATTCCGGCATGGCAACGATAAAATTGGTCACGGACTTCAGCTTCATAAGGACCTAAAAAACCTTCACAAGCGAAATTGACGTGAATACGACCTTCTTGCCGGGTTTGACGGATAAAATCCAATACTTTTTTGAATTGGGAAGAAGATAGTTGTAATTCAGGCACTTGTGCTGCTCTGCCTGCGGGAAAGATGGTAAAGATACGCCATTGTCCGACTCCTTGTTCGATCAAATATTCTTTGAAAGCGGGGAGAGTATTGATGTTTTGTTGATTGATACAACTGACGACATCCCATACGATTTCTTTTTCCCGGCTCAGCATTCCGATAGCCTGACTGGCCCGGCGAAAGCTTTCCGGATGTCGGCGTAACCAGTTGTGGGCATCTTCCGGTCCGTCCAGACTTACGGTAATGCTGTGCAGGCCTGCTTGTAAAAGTCTGTCCAGCCTCTGACGGGATAATAACAAACCGTTGGTTACCAATCCCCAGGGGTATTCCCGGCGATAACATGCCCGGCCACACTCTTCCAGATCTTTGCGCATCAGAGGTTCTCCACCCGTGAAAATGATAAAAACCCGGTGGGGATCGACCTGTGGAGTGATGTTGTCCAAAGCCTTTAAGAAGTCTTCTTTTGGCATATCGGGTTGCCCGGAAATCGCTTTGCAATCACTGCCACAATGCCGGCAAGCGAGATTACAGCGAAGGGTACATTCCCAAAAAAGAGTATGTAATTCGTGTTTTTGCCGGATCAGCTGTTCTTTTTGTCGGAAGAGTTCCAGGCCCAGGCGTTTCCGGAGGCTGATGGAATTATTCATGATCTTCTTCTTTTTGAGGAGTCAGTATGATTTTTACTTCTTGTGTTGTATTTCCCCTATTCCAGCCTTCACCTCCCTGTAAATCTTTACGAAGGAAGGTTACTTTCAGAGAATCGGCCTGGTAGTACGGATTATTTTCGTCGGGGTTGATTTTTAAATTATACTTCACCGTATCGATCGGGAACGCTGCTTGCCGGGTTTCGAATTCTCCTTCTTTTCCGGAGTATAACGTATCGTTGACCGGGTGGCTTCCATAGGGGGTATCGGGGATAAAATCAGGACGGGGTTCGTAACTGAATTCCATATCGGACACGATAATCTGAATATCGGATAGCGCCTGACCTGCCTGATCGGTGACTTTTCCTTTGATGGTATAGGAAGCTGTCGGCGTACCGTACATGCATATGATGTTACCGGGATCGTCCCCGTTATCCTCACAGGAGGAGAAACCTAAAAATCCTAATAAAGTAGTCAATATCCAGTTCAGGCTACGATTCCAGCGATAATGTAATGTTTTCATGGTTTGTTTTTTTATGATTAAACTGTTTAAATGCCTTGATTTTCTTGAGGTCGGCCTTTCCGGACAGGTTGACGGTGAGAATAATGAGTTGTATTTAAAAGTTCAAACGGAATCCGATTTGCCCCGTGAGGTTGAAAAACTGTTCCGAGCGAATCGTTTGTATTTCACTGGCCGGGGTCAGATTCCATAAAAATCCTCCTTCTGCATAGACCGATACATGGCGAATAATGGGGTAGGCAATACCTATTCGTGTGTTCGCTGACCAAAGCGTACCCGGTATTCGTCGACGCTGACTTTTATAGGCCGAATAGATTTTGCCTGAAAGATTAACTTCACAGACAATACCGGCAGACCAATAACAGTAGAAACGTTCCCAATGGGTCAGGCGATAACTGAAAGATGCCGGGATTCCCAGCATATGCAATCTTTGACGCAATACATCGTAATCCGAACTTTCATATCGCCACTGGTTGCGTAAATAGCTATAGGTAAGTCCGGTATTGAAACTCCAACGGTCCGACAACGTGCGGGATATACTTATTCCGAAAGAGATGGGAGAGCTGTGCTTCACTTTATCCGGTTTCAGATCGGATAACAGGGTGCGTGTCGAAATAGGGGATGTTCCGGCCTTCGTCAGAGGAGGTTTGGGGGTATTCCCCTGAAGATGATCGTTACAGGCATAATCGGGATAGCCGGCGGAGTTGCTGGAAATACCGGCTATATTAAAATTACCTCCTCCCATGCCCAAATGCCATTTCCGTGAGGTCTTTCGGACTTTTACCGGTTCGGTTTTCGTGTTGCGGACGATCAGTACCGGTGAAAAATCTGTTTCCAGAGCTTTACTTGCAATGACTATAGGTAATATTTTAGTTTCTTGACTTTTATATTTATCCGTTGAAATCGTTTTTCCAGTTGTGTAAATAGGTTTTCGAGTGAGAACAGGGAGGAGTGAATCGGCTATTTGATCCGTCGTAACTGTTCCGGTAAGCTGTGGTATTTGTATATGATCCACAATAAAAGGTTGTATTCTGTTCCGGACTATTTCTGTCGTAGTTTCCGGGATAAGACGATCGTATAAGAGCCCGCCTCCCATGAGTAAAAGGAGGGTTACGATAGCTGCCGTCCGGCGTATGGATCTGGTGGAAAACCGGGTAGGTCGTAGAGGAAGAAAACCAGCGAGGGTTTTCCATTGTTCTGAATCCGGTTCACATTCCCAATTATGCAACCGTTCCCGGAACAATTCTTCAAATCGGTCTCTTCTATCCATAGTCAATATAAATTTTTTATCATTTGTTGTAAAGTATAGCGTGCCCTGGCATATTGTGATCGGGAAGTACCTTCTGTGATTCGGAGCATAGCTCCGATTTCCTTGTGCGAGAATCCTTCGATCGCAAACAGGTTGAAAATCGTTTGATATCCCGGAGGTAAACGATGAATTAAATCCAGCATTTCCTGGGCCGATATTTCTTCTAAAGCATTGGGAAAAGAAGTTTCCTGTTCTGTCTCCTCAGTGGGGAAGGTCAGAGGGAAAACTTTGGATCTACGGATTTTTTCCAGGGCACAATTAATAAAAATTTTCCGCATCCACCCCTCGAAACTCCCATTTCCGCTATATTCGTTCAGATTCGTAAATACCTTTATAAAACCTTCCTGTAACAGATCGTGTGCCATATCCCGGTTGCGGGAATAGCGCATACATACGCCCATCATTTTAGCGGCGTATCGTCGGTACAGTTCTCCCTGAGCTTTCCGCTTTCCTTTAAGGCATTCCTGAATCAGTAACACTTCATCCATTCACGTGATTTCTTTTTTCGTCAATAAGATGCATGGGAGAAACAAAACGTTGCATAAGAACAAAAAAAAATCTTGTTGTAAAATACATCGTTCTCCGGTTTTCCTCGTATTAATTTCGAGAGTGGAAAGAAATATAGATAATTTTATCCTATATTTGTGCTAGGTTGTTTGTTAATTTTGGGTCTTATTTGATATTTTTGTCGCTACTTTTTATAGTTATCGCTATGATGTTAAATATCAAGGAAAATATAGAAGAGATTGTGAAAACGTTACCGGAAGGGGTCAGGCTGATTGCCGTATCGAAGACGAAACCGGTGGAGTATATTGAAGAAGCTTATGCAGGGGGACAGCGTGCTTTCGGTGAAAACCGGCCACAGGAAATGGCTGCTAAATACCGGCAACTGCCCAAGGATATTGAATGGCATATGATCGGACAGCTACAAGAGAAGAATGTAAAATACATTGCTTCTTTTGTGAAATTGATTCATTCCGTGGATAGCCTGAAATTATTGCAAAAAATCGATCGTGAAGCGTTGAAAAACGAACGTATGATCGATTGTCTGCTGGAATTTCATATTGCTGAAGAAGAGACTAAATCCGGTCTGGATTGGGAGGAGGCATGCAGGCTGCTTGAAAGTGATGAGTTTAAAGTGTTAGAGCATATCCGGATTGTCGGGGTCATGGGGATCGCAACCTATACCGAAGACCGTGAACAGATCCGAAAGGAATTCCGGGAACTTCACCGGATATTCGGGTTGTTGAAAGCGACGTATTTCCAGGAAGAAGAAAGTTTTAAGGAATTGTCCATGGGGATGTCCGGGGATTATCCGATCGCTGTTGAAGAAGGAAGTACGATGGTGAGGGTAGGAAGTGCGGTTTTTGGAGCCAGAGATTATAACAATAAATAATAAACGATAGAGATTATGGTAAATTTGAAGACAAAATTTATCGGATTGGAATTGAAGAGTCCGATTATTGCCGGGAGCTGTGGTTTGACTTCCGAGGTCAGTAAGATTGAAGAAATTGCTTTAAGCGGGGCCGGAGCTATAGTGTTGAAATCCATATTTGAAGAACAAATAAATATGGATGCATCTAAAGCATTGACCGATAATAGTTATCCTGAAAGTGCCGATTATATCCAGAACTATATTCGGGCTAATACTGTCCAGCAACATATCGATTTGGTGAAAGCAGTAAAAAATAAAGTGAATATCCCTGTTATCGCCAGTATCAATTGCTTACGGGACGGGGAATGGATTAGTTTTGCCAGTGAACTGGAAAAAGCCGGTGCCGATGCGCTTGAGTTGAATGCCTTTATCCTGCCGATGGATGAGTTTGCTGAGAGTGTGGAGGTTGAAAACATGTATTTCGACATCGTTAAACATGTGAAAAAGGTGGTTAAAATTCCGGTAATTGTCAAGATCAGCCATTATTTTACGAATTTGCCGGCTTTTGTGAGTAAGCTGAAAGCTTATGGTGCGGATGCCGTTACTATTTTCAATCGCTTTTACGAACCGGATATCGATATCGAACGGATAGCTGTCGGAGCGGCTTCTGTGTTCAGTATGCCGGCCGATTTGAGGACAACTTTGCGCTGGACCGGAATTCTGTCGGGGAAAGATAAACTTTTGCAACTTTCTTCTTCAACAGGTGTTCATAATGGAGAAGCTGTTGTGAAGCTTTTACTGGCGGGGGCGACTACTGTGCAGGTATGTTCGGCTATGTATGAACAGGGAATCGGTACGATCCGTACGATGAATCATTTTTTGAATAGCTGGATGGATAAAAAAGGCTTTGAGTCGATAGATGAATTCCGGGGAAGATTATCCTATGTCGATGCAGGTAATGCTGCCCGCTATGAGAGAGCACAGTTTATGAAATATTTTAGTGATCATAAATAAATTTCGATGTTACAAAATATGAAGTGTGTACTAGGGTTGTTTATGCTCTGTCTGTTAGCTTGTACGGAGAATAAATATGCAGGTATTCCTGAGAAATATCATGCCTTGTTGGATCAGGCATTGGTAAAAGCCGGGGATAATGCAACCGAATTGACAGCGGCATTGAAAAATGCTCCTGATACCCAAAAGGAAGGGATGGCTTTCCTGATTGCTTATATGCCGGAAAGAGATTTAAAGGAATTGACAGCGGATTTTTTATTGGAGAATACAGCCTATGCTTATCAGGCTCGTGAAAAATACGTTTGGGCCAGAGAGATTCCCGATACTGTTTTTCTGAATGATGTACTGCCTTATGTCAGCCTGAATGAAACCCGTGAAGGGTGGAGAAAGGAATTTTACGAACGTTTCGGGAAGTATGTACAGCATTGTAAGACGATTTTTGAAGCCATCGATTCGGTCAACCGGAATGTCCGGGATGAAGTATTGGTCGATTATAATACCAAACGTGAAAAACCGGATCAGAGTCCGTTCGAATCCATGCGGCAGCATATGGCTTCCTGTACCGGATTATCGATCTTGCTGACGGATGCTTTCCGGGCTGTCGGAATTCCTTCACGGGTGGCCGGTACTCCCAATTGGCACGACGAACGGGGCAATCATAACTGGACCGAAGTTTGGGCAGACGGAAACTGGTATTTTACGGAATTTTATTTTCCCGGTCAACTGAACAATGCCTGGTTTTTTGCCGATGCCGGGAAAGCGGTAAAAAACGATCAGCAGAAAGCTATTTATGCTTCTTCGTTTAAACCGACCGGAACCTATTTCCCTTTGGTATGGGATGAGAATATTCGTTATGTACCTGCTGCGAATGTAACTGATTTCTATACCGATTTATATAAATCGCATCTGGAAACGATCTCTGCGGATGGTAACCATGTTCCGTTGAGAATTATGATGTTTACAGATAATGCCTGTGTACAGAACTCGGAGGACCGGGTGGCTGCCAATCTGGATATTTTTTGCGGTAAATTGCAAATGGGAGGCGGGCGTACTGCCGGACCGACTCAGGATATGAATGATGTGCTCACCTTTATGTTAGAGAAAAATCAAACCTATACGGTGAAATATGCAAATGAAGCCGGAAAGATGAAGGAAGTGGAGGTAAAACTGGGTGAACAACCTGTCGAACTGAAGTTATATATGAAATAATACTTGAGAAAAGGGGAGAAGAAGGTGTCTGAAAAGGATGCCTTCTTTTTTTGTTATGCTGCCCGTTTATTATCCATTTTTATTTTTAAAACATC
>NZ_LARL01000078.1:0-14473 GCF_000980295.1 Odoribacter sp. N54.MGS-14
TATACCGCTTCGCTTAAGTCAGCCTGTACTACCGCCGGTTGTATTTTTTCCCGGCAGCACACCAAGGCAAAATATATACCGATAATAAGACCTGTTTTCACAATACTTGAATTTAGTTTATAAATTTTATAATAAGATACCTCTTCCTGAAAAAAGGGTGATGCATTTTTATAAAAATTTTATAACCTGATGTTCATTTCGCTTTTCAGGCAGGTGGACTGACTCATCAGCCAATACCACAAAATGAGCGATTCTTCCGAATGTAATTGTCCCCGGATCAACCGATAAGCTTTAGAGATATGGGTTTTGACGGTATTGACCGAGATCGAAAGTTCGTCGGCGATCTCGGTATATTTTTTTTCTTCGATAGCACTCAGCATGAAAACTTTCAAACATTGAGGCGGTAACTCCTGCATGATGGCTTTGATCCGTTCGATTTCCTGCTCTTCTTCGACCGAATATTCGGAATGGAGGAGGTATTCGATAAATTCGGTCAATTTCGGGTTATGTTTCCGGACAATGGCCTGTTTTTGCAGATTTTTGAGGGCCCGGTGGCGGATGCAGGTATAGAAGTAGGCCCGGAGTGAATCTTTCACCTGCAATTTGATCCGGTTTTCCCAAAAGTGGATGAACATATCCTGAACCACATCCTCGGCCAGTGAACCATCGGCCAATAAACCCTGGGCATACCGGCACAAGGGATCGTAATACTTCTGGAATAATTTCTCAAAAGCCGGATAGTTGTCTTGTCTGACAGCTTCATACCATTGAAGGTCTATATCGGTAACCTTATTCATCGGGACAAATATACGTATTTTTAATCTATTTAAGAAGCTTGTCATTTTATTATTCTTATGTAAACGAACTATCCGAATTGTCTTGCATACAATAAACAGATAAAAAGAACAACTAACTTAATCGATTAATCAATATCTTATAAGAAATTATTCCGATGAAATAATCTAGATTTCCATATACTGATAGATGTGATCCGATATTTGATACTATAAAACCCTTCTAAATCTTCCTTTACCAAATAGCGTTAACGGAAAATGAAGGGTGTTATGGCGGAATAGAAAGAAAAAATTATATCTGTTTTTAAATAGTTTCAGCGGTTTCAATGGTTACAAAGGTTTCAGAAGTCAGGTTTAACCGCTATAATTAAAAAATGGATTCTTTTAAAGTTTTGGTAACTGAAAATTATAGGCCTGGAACTAATCGGGAATGAAAGTCTATAGGCGTTTTCCCGGAAAGCCGGAAAATTGCGTTTTAATTACTACTTTTGTCCACCTAATTCGAACTGAATCTATATATGGCTGATCCGATCATTATATATACCGATGGTGCTGCAAGTGGAAATCCCGGTCCGGGAGGGTTCGGCGTTGTGTTGAAAGCCGGAGTGTATCGCAAAGAACTGATGGCCGGATTCCGGAAGACGACCAACAATCGGATGGAATTGCTGGCTGTCATCGTGGGATTGGAAGCACTGAAGCAACCCGGGTGGCAGGTGGTCGTTTATTCGGATTCCCGGTATGTGGTCGATGCTGTTGAAAAAGGCTGGGTGTTCGGATGGGAGAAGAAAGGATTTAAAGATAAGAAAAACCCGGATTTGTGGAAACGCTTTCTGGCTATATACCGGCAACATCAGGTGAAGTTCGTCTGGGTGAAAGGACATGCCGATATCCCCGAAAACGAACGTTGTGACCAGTTGGCTGTTCAGGCTTCTAAAATGCCTAATCTCCAGATCGATTACTATTATGAAGCGGAACAGGATAATAACTTAAAACTTTTCATTTAAACACTGAAAAATATTTCAATTTTTAGTCTAACGGGTGATTTTATTATATACATTTGCAGAGAATAAAGTGGTGTTCTACCCGATTGTTTGAAACTATTATAACTCAATCTGCAATGAAAAAAATATTGATTGTCGGTGCTGGCGGGCAAATAGGTTCTGAACTTGTCCCTCATCTGAGATCCATTTATGGAAATAATAATGTTGTAGCTGCTGATATCAGTGCTGAAAAATGTAAAGTTTTGGCGGAAGCCGGTCCGTTCGAAGAGCTGAATGCCTTGGATGGAGAGAAATATACGGCAATAGTCAAAAAATACGGTATCGACACGATTTTTAATCTGGTGGCTTTATTGTCGGCTACCGGAGAGAAAAATCCGGTGTTGGCCTGGAATATCAATATCGGGGCGCTGACGAATTCTTTAAATATTGCGAAAGATAACGATTGCGCTGTGTTTACTCCGAGTTCTATCGGTGCTTTCGGTAAAGATACGCCGAAAGATAAAACTCCTCAGGATACGTTGCAACGTTCCAATACTACGATTTACGGAGTATGTAAGGTTACGGGCGAGTTGCTGAGCGATTACTATTTCAACCGTTTCGGTGTAGATACCCGTAGCGTGCGTTTCCCGGGATTGATTTCTTATGTCACGCTTCCGGGAGGTGGCACCACCGATTATGCTGTAGAAATTTATTACGATGCTATCCGCAGAGGAGCTTTCACCTGTAATGTGAAAGCCGGTACTTATATGGATATGATGTATATGCCCGATGCGCTCAATGCAGTGGTACAGTTGATGGAAGCCGATCCTTCCCGTTTAAAACACCGCAATAGCTTCAATATTGCCGCTATGAGTTTCGAACCCGGGCAAATTGCTGCCGAGATCCGTAAACACTTACCTGATTTTAAGATGGATTATCAGATCGATCCGGTAAAACAAGCTATTGCCGATAGCTGGCCTAACAGTATGGACGATTCTTGTGCCCGGGAAGAATGGGGCTGGAAGCCGGAATACAACCTTCAGAATATGACGGTCGATATGCTGGTTAAAGTGAAAGAAAAATTCGATAAGGGATTGATTAAATAAGGGATTTATAAAAACGACGAGCGGCCTCTTTCCGGGGCCGCTTTTTTGTTTCGTTAGCTCCGGTAAAACAAAATAACGGCCTTGGCCGGGAGGAAAATTATAATTCATTGCCCGGATTTTTGTATAATCAATCGAAAAAAACACTAAATTAGGGCACTAAAATAAGAGGTATGGGCAAAAATAAAAAGAAAAGCGAGCCGACCATGAGTAAGCCGGAGTTGAGTAAACGCCTTTTGGCACTGATGAGTAATCACCCGGGTGAGAGTTATAATTATAAGCAGTTGGCGATGCGATTGCAGGTGAAGAGTATGGATATGAAACGCCAGATCTCGGAAGTGTTGCGGGAATTAGGAGAAAAAGGAGAGTTGGAAGAGATTTCGACAGGAAGATATAAAATGCGGCAGAGAGGGGCTTATATTACCGGTGAAGTCGAGTTGACAGCCAAAGGGTCGGCCTATATCATTTCAAACGAGAGTAAAGAGGATGTGTTTGTTGCTTTTCCTAACCTCAAACACGCCCTGAACGGAGATAAAGTGAAGGTTTTGGTATATGCCCGGAGTCGTGACCGCCGCCCCGAAGGAGAGGTGGTCGAGATCCTGGAACGGAAGAAAGGTACTTTTGTCGGCGTAGTACAACGGTCGGCGAATTACGCTTTCCTGATACCGACCGGTAAGCAGTTGCCCTATGATGTGTTCATCCCGACGGAACATTTGAATGGAGCCGAAAACGGGGATAAAGTGGTGGTAAAAATCAAAGATTGGCCTGAAAGTCAGAAGAATCCTGTGGGAGAAGTGATCGAGGTGTTGGGGCGTCCCGGGGATAACGATACGGAAATGAATGCGATTATGGCCGAATATGAATTGCCGGTGAAGTTCCCGCCCAATGTGTTGAAAGCGGCTGAAAAGATCCCTTTGGATATCCCTGAAGAGGAGATCCGCAAGCGCCGCGACTGCCGCGAATTGACCACTTTCACTATCGACCCGAAAGATGCGAAAGATTTCGACGATGCCCTTTCTGTCCGTACGTTGAAGGAAGGCGTGTATGAAGTCGGTGTGCATATCGCCGATGTCAGTTATTATGTCAAAGAAAATACGGTGCTCGATAAAGAGGCTTATGCGAGGGCTACCTCGGTATATCTTGTCGACCGGACCATTCCGATGCTACCGGAACGCTTGAGTAACGGGGTTTGTTCGTTAAGACCCGATGAAGATAAGTTGTGTTTTTCTGCTATTTTTAAATTGGACGCTGACGCACAGGTTTTGGACCAATGGTTCGGGCGTACGGTGATCCGTTCGAATCGCCGGTTTACTTACGAAGAAGCTCAGGAGCGGATCGAAGGTGCCGAAGGGGATTACCGGGAGGAAATTCTGCTGTTGAACCGTTTGGCTCAAAAATTACGTCAGGATCGCTTTAAAGCCGGAGCGATCGATTTCGACCGGGTAGAGGTGAAATTCAACCTGGATGAAAAGGGACATCCGGTGAGTGTGTATTTCAAGCGTTCGAAGGAAGCCAATAAGCTGATCGAAGAGTTTATGTTGCTTGCGAATAAGAAAGTGGCCGAACGGATCGGTAAACCCAAGAGTGGAAAAAAAGCACCTACTTTCGTATACCGTATTCACGAAAACCCGCTGCCTGAAAAGTTGGAAGAATTCAACCGTTTTGTGGCTAAATTCGGGTATGGATTGAAAACAGGTAGCCGCAAAGCCCTTACTTCTTCGATGAATAACCTGATGGCCGAAGTAAAAGACAAACCCGAACAAAATATGATCGAAACCCTGGCGGTACGGACGATGGCTAAGGCTGCCTATTCGACCGATAATATCGGACATTATGGTCTGGCTTTCGATTATTATACCCATTTCACCTCACCGATCCGGCGTTATCCGGATGTGATGGTGCATCGGTTGCTGCAACGTTATCTGGACAGTGGACGCTCGGTCAATAAAGAAAAATACGAAGAATATTGTAAGCATTCGTCCGATATGGAACAGGTGGCGGCTAATGCCGAACGTTCGTCTATCAAGTACAAGCAGGTGGAATTTATGGCGGATAAAATCGGACAAGATTTCGAAGGTACGATTTCGGGTGTCACACAATGGGGATTTTATGTCGAACTGGAAGATTCGAAATGTGAGGGATTGGTGTCGATGACCGAATTGGACGACGATTTTTATGAATTCGATGAGAAAAATTATTGCATTGTCGGACGTCATCACCATAAGATCTATCAACTGGGAGACCGGGTAACGATCAAAGTGGCTAAAGCGAATCTGGTGGCTCGCCAATTGGACTATGAGTTGGTTAAGGGAGCAGACGAAGAAGGGGTGATCAGGCCTTTGGGAAAGAGCCGGGAAGATATCGGCCGGAAATCGAAAACGAAAGGCAGGAAAAAGGAAAATAAACCGAAAGGAAAAAAGAGAAAATAGGGATGTAAAAACTTGATAAGCTATGTATTCATTTACAATTTGTTTGCTGATTCTGGTCGTCGGCTACTTTGTATATGGCCGTTATGTAGAGCGGGTATTCGGGCCGGAGGCGAAAAGGCCGACTCCGGCATTGACAAAGGCCGACGGAGTGGATTATATCCCCTTGCCGACCTGGAAGATCTTTATGATTCAGTTTTTGAATATTGCCGGTTTGGGACCGATTTTCGGTGCTATCATGGGGGCTAAGTTCGGGACGGCTTCTTATTTATGGATTGTCTTGGGGAGTGTGCTGGCGGGGGCTACGCACGATTATTTTTCGGGGATGTTGTCGATCCGGCATGGAGGTGAAAGTTTGCCTGAGATTATCGGACGTTATCTGGGGATGACCACCAAGCAGGTGATGCGTGGTTTTACAGTAATCCTGATGGTGTTGGTGGGAGCGGTTTTCGTTGCCGGGCCTGCCGGTTTGCTGGCTAAGCTGACACCCGATGCTTTGGACACCTCTTTTTGGATAGTCGTCGTTTTCCTTTATTATATTTTGGCAACCCTGTTACCCGTAGATAAGATTATCGGAAAGATTTATCCCATTTTTGCTATTGCTTTGTTGTTTATGGCTGTCGGGATTTTAGTCATGCTGTACGTCAATCATCCGGTTTTACCGGAGTTGTGGGACGGCTTACAAAATACCCATCCGAATGCGGCGAATCTGCCCGTTTTCCCGATTATGTTCGTGAGTATCGCCTGTGGGGCTATTTCCGGTTTTCATGCCACACAGTCGCCGATGATGGCCCGTTGTATGAAGAGTGAGAAATACGGACGTCCCGTTTTTTATGGGGCAATGATCACGGAAGGTATCGTGGCTCTGATTTGGGCGGCTGCGGCTACTTATTTTTATCATGAGAACGGTATGGCCGAAAACAATGCTTCCGTCATTGTAGATGCCATTACGAAAAGTTGGTTGGGATCGGTGGGAGGTATTCTGGCGATTTTAGGTGTGATAGCTGCTCCGATTACTTCCGGCGATACGGCTTTCCGGTCGGCCCGTCTGATTGTAGCGGACTTTATGGGCATGGAACAGAAAAGTATCCGCCGCCGTTTGTATATTTGTGTCCCGATGTTTCTGGCTGCTATAGGATTGTTATTGTATAGCCTCCGGGATGCTGCGGGATTCGATATGATCTGGCGGTACTTTGCCTGGTCGAATCAGACCCTCTCCGTCTTTACCCTTTGGGCCATTACGGTTTATCTGGTACAGACGGGTAAAAACTATTGGATTACTTTGATTCCTGCTTTGTTTATGACCTGTGTGTGTTCGACCTATCTGTGTATCGCTCCCGAAGGTTTCGGATTGACTCAGATCGTATCTTATTATATCGGGTTGTTCTGTGTTCTGATCGCTGTCGTTTGGTTTGCTGTATGGAAAAGCAAAACCCCTCAGTCTCCCGGTGATTTAGTCTCCCGATAACTCAGCAACTCAGCAACTCAATAACTCAGCAACCCAATAACTCAATAACCAATGTCAAAGAAAAAACAGATTATCTTTTCATCACTACTGGGAATCGTGTTGTTAGTAGTGATTTTTATGCCCAAGAAAGAGACTACTGAACCGTTGGATGAGATCGAAGTGACGGATTCGCTTGAAGTGAAGGAGATTACTTATAAATATGGTATACCCATCGATGATTACGATGTGGATTATGGTATTGTCAAAAGGAATCAAAGTCTTTCTACGATATTGCAGAAACATGGCTTATCGGTGGGAGAAGTGCATCGGCTGGTAGAAAAATCCAAAGATGTCTTCGATGTACGTAAGATCAGGAGCGATCAGGCTTATGCGGTATTTACCACCAGGGACAGTATACCGGAGACCTGTTATTTTGTGTATGAAATCGATCCCAAATCTTATGTCGTTTTTGATTTGCGGGGAGATTACCGGGTGACGATGGGGGAAAATCCGGTCGAATGGCGCAGGAATGAGTTGCATGGTGTTGTTGAGTCTTCTTTGTGGCTGGCCATGTCGAAATACAATGCCGATCCGCAATTGGCCGTCGTATTATCGAATATTTTCGGGTGGACCATCGACTTTTTCGGTCTTCAAAAACAGGATGAGTTCCGCGTGATTTATGAGCAGGAATATGTCGATGGGAAGAGTTTGCTTAATTTTAATGTATTGGGGGCTGCTTTCCGGCATGGTGACAGTACTTATTATGCCATACCGTTCGAACTGAACGGAGAAAAATTATATTACGACAGAGCAGGAAAGAGTTTGGAGGGGGCCTTTTTGAAAGCTCCTTTGGATTTTTTCAGGATTTCTTCCCGTTTCTCGAACAGCCGTTTCCACCCTGTGTTGAAGCGTTACCGGGCTCATCACGGTGTAGATTATGCTGCGCCGACGGGTACTCCGGTGTATGCCATCGGGAAAGGCCGGGTTATTGCAAAAGGTTATCAGGCCAAGGGAGGTGGAAATTACGTCAAAATCAGACACAATAGTATTTATACGACGACCTATATGCATTTGTCCCGATTCGAAAAGGGAATCAAAGTAGGGGTAGATGTTGCCCAGAAGCAGGTCATCGGATATGTCGGGGCTACCGGTCTGGCCACAGGCCCGCATTTGGATTTCAGGGTATATGAAAACGGTAAGCCGATCAATCCGCTGACAATCAAATCACAACCTCAGAAAACATTGAAAGACGGAGATTTGAATCGGTATGAGGTCGTCAGGGATTCGGTTATCCGCATGTTGACTCTTATTCCGGATGTCCGGCAGGAAAATACAGAAATACCTGTCGATACAACCGTTTTTGAAGATAATGAATCAATATAATTTGCTGCGTTTTAACAGGTAGGGGAATAATACTTCGTGGAATTCCCGGTCGATGTCGGCTTCGACAAAGTCGATCCGGAGTTGTCCGCAACGTAGTTTTAGTTCCTGGTAAAATTCGGCCATTTTCTGCTTATAAGTCTCCCGGATTTCATTTGGAGAAAATTTGATTTCCCGGCCGCTTTCCAGATCGATAAAGAGATGGGGGCGGTTCGAAAATTCGAATGCTTCTTCCATCCGTTTGTCTTTGACGTGAAAGAGGATCACCTCGTGTTTATTATAGCAGAGGTGTTGGAGAGCTGAAAAGAGTTCTTCCGTATCTCCGTTCGAAAACATATCGGTGAAAATAACGACCAGCGCTCTTTTTTGTATGGTATCCGCCAGTTGGTGGAGCACCTGGGCTGTCGATGTGGGTTTGTTCAGGGAAACCGAATGATTTTGCAAAATCTCCTGAAGGTGGGTGTACATCGTCTGTATGTGGGTGCTGTTCGATTTTGCATCCGTCAACACTTCGATCCGGTCCGAGAACAGACATAATCCCGAAGCATCCCGTTGTTTCCGGAGCAGGTGAATCAAGGCTGCTGTACAATAAACCGAAAACCGGAGCTTAGAGACTTTCGCCGACGGATAAGGAAACAACATCGAAGAAGAAGTATCCAGCACCAGATACGACCGTAAATTCGTCTCTTCTTCGAATTGTTTGACGAATAACTTCTCTGTCCGGGCATAAAGCTTCCAGTCGACGTGTTTGGTCGATTCTCCGGTATTGTATACCCGGTGTTCGGCAAATTCTACAGAAAAACCATGATAAGGACTCCGGTACAAACCGGTGATAAAACCAGCAACAATCTGAGAAGCAATGAATTCGAGATTATCGAATTGTTCATAGCGGATAATATCTTCGAGCTTGTTCATGGCTATAAACCTGAAAAGATAAAGAAAAGGCTTTAGAGCAACGATTAAAAAAATTGAGAATCGGATTTTTCGATTCTCAATTTTCAATTATTTAAAGAAGTTTGTTGATTTTCTCGACCAGTGAATTCTTAGGTACTGCACCTACTTGTTTATCAGCAACTTTACCGTCTTTAAAGAACAGGATAGTCGGGATGTTACGGATACCGAATTTAGCTGCTGTGCTTGGGCTGCCGTCGACGTCAACCTTAGCAACGGTAATTTTTCCTGCAAATTCTTCAGAGATTTCTTCAACAATGGGAAGCATCATTTTACATGGTCCACACCATTCTGCCCAGAAATCGACCAGGACAGGTTGTGCTGATTTCAGTACAACCTCTTCAAAATTAGAATCATTAACTGCTATTGCCATAGTATTTATCTTTTAAAAGTTGGTATTTCCATTTTGCTCCGCTAAGTTACAACAATTTTATTGTATACGAAGTATTCATCTTATAATAGAACGTTAAAATTTATCCTAGTTGATCTTCATTTTGATCGAATCGTTGTTTTCGAAATATTCGTACAATTCCCGGGAACGCCTGATCTTACAAGTGCGGGAGAACATTTTGACACTGTTTCCCTGACGGTCGAACAGCATGAAATTCAGGGGAATATCGTTTTGTACCGTTGCCGGTTCTTCAAAATTCTCCGGATCGCTGTTCTTCTGTGTCTTTTGTTCGGCCGCTTTCTGCTGGGCTTCTTTATAACTCTCGCTGTTCACATCGGTTGTAAAGAGCTCGTGTATTTCAGTGACCGTTTCCAGGGTCAGTTTTTCAATATCGACCTGTAAAGTGATCGAACGGATTGCATTTTCGGTCAGTGCTTCCAATAAGCCCACTTTTTGAATGGTGAAAGTAAGCTCGTTTCCTTCTTTACCCCATTTGGGCCCTACTTTCCCTTTCACATAGATCGCCGTCTCGTCGATAAAGTATTGCCGGAAATCGGTATAATCTTTTCCGAAGAAAGCCAGTTCGTAAGTGCCGCTGAAATCCTCCAGGGTCAGGATACCGAAGTCTTTCCCGGTTTTGGTTTTACCTTCCCGTTTGGCGGTAATGATACCGGCGATATTGATTTCTTTGCCTTTAAAAGTTTCAAGGCCACTGTTGAGTTCTTCTACAGGCGTGCAAAGCAACTGCATTTCCAGTTTATAAGGATCGAGGGGATGGGAGGTCAGGTAAATACCGATCAGCTCTTTTTCCTTTTTCGATTTCTCATAGTCGTGCCAGGGTTCGCAGTCGGGGATATTCGGTTTGGTGACTTCGAAGCCGTCCAGTTCGCCGAATAGGGTGGCTTGCAGGTTCATGGAATCCTGCTGGTTTTTCTGGCCGTAGTTCACCAGGTTATCCAGTACTGTGGTCGTTGCGTCTACCAGGTGCAGGTATTGGGCCCGGTGGTATCCGAAACTGTCCAGTCCGCCGGCAGTAACCAGGTTTTCGATTGTTTTCTTATTGACCGATTTATAGTCGATTCGTTCGAAGAAATCGTATACATCTTTATAAGGTCCGTTTTTCTCCCGTTCTTCGATGATTTTTTCTACGGCAGCTTCACCCACTCCCTTGATGGCGGCCATTCCGAAACGGATCTGGCCATGTGAGTTTACGGTAAAGTCATTGTAAGATTCGTTGACATCCGGCGCCAGTACACTCAACCCCATTCGCTTACATTCGTCCATGAAAACCGTTACTTTGGTGATGTCCGAGAGGTTGTTGCTTAAGTTGGCTGCCATGAATTCTGCCGGATAATGGGCTTTCAGGAAACCGGTTTGATAAGCGATGTAGGCGTAACAAACGGAATGCGATTTGTTGAAGGCATAAGAAGCGAAAGCCTCCCAGTCTCCCCAGATTTTGTTGACCAGTTCTTCGACATCTTTTCCTTTTTCTTTGGCTCCCTGGACAAAATCGGGATTGTTTTTACAACCTTCGACGAATTTGCCTTTCAATTCCGCCAGCAATTCGAACTTCTTTTTACCCATAGCTTTACGGAGGGTATCCGATTGTCCCCGGGTGAACAGTCCCAGGGCCCGGGATTGGAGCATCACCTGTTCCTGGTAGACGGTAATGCCGTAAGTGTCTTTCAGGTAGGGCTCCATCATCGGATGGTCGTATTCAATGGGTTCTTCGCCGTGTTTGCGCCGGATGAAGGAAGGGATATACTCCATAGGCCCCGGACGATACAGGGCGTTCATGGCTACCAGGTCCTCGAAACGGTTGGGCTGGAGGGCGCGGAGGTGTTTTTTCATTCCGGGCGACTCGAACTGGAACAGCCCGGTGGTATCTCCGCGGGTGAAAAGCTTGAAGGTTTCTTCGTCGTCCAGGGGAATTTCGTTTTCATTCAGGACGATATGTTTCGATTTTTTGATATTGTCGAGACAAGTCTTGATGATCGAGAGGGTACGTAAACCCAGAAAGTCCATTTTGATCAGCCCGATCGGTTCCACGAAATGCCCGTCGTATTGGGTAGTCATCAGACTTTCTCCTTCGGTAGGCATGATCGGGATATGATCGGTGAGCGGATCCCGGCTGATGAGGATACCACAGGCATGTACTCCGGTTTGACGGATAGAACCTTCGAGGGTCTCGGCAAATTGTATTGTTTTGGAAATCAGTGGATTCAGAGATTGCTTCTCTTTCTCGAGATCCGGGTTTTCCTTATAAGCTTTTTTCAGAGTCATTTTCGGAGCTTCCGGAACCATTTTAGCCAGCCGGTTGGCTTCCGATAATTCCAGTTTCAATACCCGGGCTACGTCTTTAATAGCCATTTTGGCGGCCATACTGCCGAAGGTTACGATGTGCGACACTTTGTCGGCTCCGTATTTCTCCGTTACCCACTCCAGTACCTGTTGCCGTCCCGCATCATCGAAATCCACATCGATATCGGGCAGGGAAATACGGTCGGGATTCAGAAAACGCTCGAACAGCAGATCATATTTTATAGGGTCGATATTCGTGATACCCAGGCAATAGGCGACGGCACTACCGGCAGCCGATCCACGTCCCGGTCCTACAATTACGCCCATATCCCGGGCAGCCCGGATAAAGTCCTGCACGATCAGGAAGTAACCCGGGAAACCCATGGTCTTCATGATATGCAGCTCGAAGATAATGCGTTCCATGATCTCGGGAGACGGATTTTCACCATAGCGTTTCACAACCCCTTTCATGGTCAGCTCTTTCAGATAGTCGGCTTCCAGTTTGATACGATATAAACGGTCGTATCCGCCCAGTTTTTTGATTTTTTTGTTGGCTTCTTCTTCGGTCAGTACGACATTTCCTTTCTCGTCGCGGGTGAATTCGTTGAAGAGGTCTTCCTGGGAAAATTTTTGCCGGTATTCTTCTTCCGTACCGAGTTCGGGGGGAATAGGAAAAACGGGCATCAAAGGATCGGAGTCCAGTTCGTATTCCTCGACTTTATCGGTGATCTCCTGGGTGTTTTCGATGGCTTCGGGCAGATCAGGGAAAAGGTCGATCATTTCCTGGGTGGTTTTAAACCATTCCTGACGGGTATACCGCATCCGGGTCGGATCGTCGATGTCTTTCCGGGTGTTCAGGCAAATCAGCAGATCATGGGCTTCGGCATCTTCTTCATTGAGAAAATGCACGTCGTTGGTAGCGATAAGTTTGATATTCAGTTTTCTGGCTATTTTGATTTTCTCCTGAATACAGCGTTGCTGATTGTCGTAAATCTCGGCTCTTTGTTTGGGATCCGCTGCCGGATGGCGCATCACTTCCAGATAATAATCTTCGCCGAACAGATTTTTGTACCATAGAGCTGCTTTTTCAGCTCCTTCCAGATCACCGGCCATGATTTTCTGATCGATTTCTCCTCCCAGGCAAGCCGAGGAAATGATCAATCCCTCATGATGTTTTTCGAGCTGGGTTTTATCGATACGGGGACGGTAGTAGAAACCGTCGCAAAAAGCCGTCGAACAGAGCTTGACGAGATTGAGGTAACCGGTGAGGTTTTTGGCCAGAATAATCAGGTGTTCCCCCGACCGGTCGATCGGTTTTTCTTTATTATATAAGGATACCCGTGCGACATAGGCTTCACACCCTAAAATGGGTTTGATCCCTTTTTGCCGGCAGGTGTCGTAAAACAACTTTATCCCGAACATATTGCCGTGATCGGTCAGTGCTAGTGCGGCCTGGCCGTCGGCTTTGGCTTTTTCGATCAGGCCTGGAATACTGGCTGCTCCGTCGAGAATAGAATATTGCGAGTGGACGTGGAAGTGGGTAAATTTCATCGTTTGTAAGCTGCTAAATTTGTAAACAAAAATACAACATCTTCCCGAACAATCCATTGCCGGATGATTTTTTCTTTCCGGATCACTTCATTACATTCATGTTGTATGCTGTGGATGAGAGGGGATGGCACTGATCCGGAAATATTGACAATCCGAATAAGCGCTTCCGTCTTCGCGGGCAAAAAAGCAATACACGTGTGCGCCGTCTGTTGCCCGTTCCGACAGTGTGAATTCTCCGCACAAATCCTGCCGCCTGCCCGATACGCTCACTGCCAGCCGTGGTCCTAACGGCAGGGAATCGTACAATACACCTATTTGCAGGAGGTCGCTCCCTGTTGCTGTGGCCCATTCGCGCTCTTCCTGCCAACTCACCCGGAACCGCCTCTCTGTCCCCTCAACCTGTTCTATCTTCAATCCCCTTGGCAAAAGCAGGGACCCCTTCGTAAAAGTAAAATTGACGAAATCCACAAGCTTCCCCTCTCCGCTGAAACACCGGCAGTTCGTCGAGTTGAACAGGTTGTGCGCCATTTTTCCTTCCGCCCTGGCAGCTGCCCGCCAGATATCCCGTGACACTTGGCGGCAATAGGCCGCATAAAAAGCCTGTACGATGGCGAAACGTCCTGTCACTCCTTTTTGCTGATCCGACCGTTCTTTCTTCCGTTTTTTTCCCGGTACTTCCGCTCGCCGGACACACTGCACTCCGTTGCGGACATAATAAATCAGATTGCCCATCCGCCCGCTGAGCAGAGGTTGTGACAGATCCTTTACTTTCATATTTCCTGGATTTTAAACCTTTTCCTTGCTTTTTCCTGACTGTCAAATGTAAGTAAAAACATGATTATCTACAAATATTCCAATTATTATCTATTAATAAACTAATAGTTAATTAATAGATGAATAAGAAGTGAATAATAGATAATAGACATTTGAACTACATCGGTAAGTAGTTTATCTTAATCCGGCTCTTCCAGGGTGTAGGTCAGGAAAAAATCACTAGGTCCGGGGGAACAAACTTCGTCGATGTATTTGAATCCGGAAACCGAATGATCAGCGTTTTTTTGCATTTTAAATTTTACTATACACCCTCTCCACCAAACAAGGAGGACACCTTCTTCCGGTGCAACTAAAAGTCGCCTTGCTTCATCGAAG
>NZ_LARL01000159.1:0-1164 GCF_000980295.1 Odoribacter sp. N54.MGS-14
CTAAAACTCACAAATTGGGCAGTTAAAGAGTTCTGCTGTCTGATACAAGAGGATAAATTGAATTGATAGAACTCACCTAAAGTATTACCGTATATACTCTTAACATGATGTCGAAAAAAATATCATATCAAAGCCAACGGGATTGTCTCCATGTATGCCTGATCCTGATCATCCTGTTCAGTTTCGCTTATTATGAAGCTGAACGAAAAAATTCAGTGTCTCCTCCGGAAGAAAATCAGATAACTACGACTGATTCGATCACTCCTTCCAGATTTGTCAACAGTTATTGAATATTATTCCCCAGCTTTTAAAGCTTCGAAAGGATTACGTATGATAGTTTTCCAGCTACTTATACAAACAAGCAAAGCAATCCAGACCAATATCCCCGACACGGTATATATATTTTATCTCATACCCAAAAGGGATTTCTTTAGAACGTCTTTCCCCTTGTACCATAAAAAGGACGACAAAATTACTGACGGAAATAAATAAAATCAATAATCCGATACAACTCATAAATAGAATCCCAACCATCCCGGCTCCGGTTTTAAAATCAAAATCGGCTAAAGTCGACAAATGAATAGAAGTTAAAGGTTCCAGCTCACTCCCTGTTTGTATATTTCAAGGTATTATACCCCTCTAATACTTTTCGATTGACCCGGTTAGATTTTTCTACTACCTTCTCTAATGGACACCTTTCCTAAATTTCAGATAAATAAAGAACTCCAAGCCATCATAATCAGCTATATCCGGAGTCATGGATTCCAGATATTCAAAATTAAAATGACTGTTCTGTGGAAGATCCTCAATCACAGCAATCACCTGACAAGGGACTCGTTCACTATCATTCAAAAATTGTCCGGTAGGATCGACATTTTTGACAAATGGAATTCTATGCGATAGTGTTTCTAAAAGGGGGCTTAACATGAGGGGGCATACCCAATGCATTTACCTTCCCTCCTTCTTCTTCAGCCAGTATCTGTTTGGTTTAGTCAGTATAATCAGATAAAAAAAAGCGAGTCACTTTCGTAACTCGCTTTCAAAATTCGGCGCCAACCTACTCTCCCACCATAAGGCAGTACCATCGGCACTCAGGGGCTTAACTTCTCTGTTCGGAATGGAAAGAGGTGGATCCCCCCGGTTATAGACACCTTTTAATATTTT
>NZ_LARL01000079.1:0-14109 GCF_000980295.1 Odoribacter sp. N54.MGS-14
CGTTCGTCCGGATAGGCCATAACATTGAAGGAAGTTCCCAACACCGTTGTCTGTGCGTTAGGAGTATGCACGATAAAAGGCCGGAGCGAATCCTTTACCACCTCGAAAAAAGCTTCTCCGGTAATAAATACTTCCCGTTTGTCCGGTCCGAAAACAACCGGATATTTGATCTCGCTTTCGGCATTAATCCACACTTTCGTACCGTCGGACAAGGTCATAACGTATTCTCCGGCACGTGGAACACTTAACAAATGGTATTCCAACGCCTTTACTATAGTATCTTTAGCCCGGTACACTAAACCGGCCATCGAATCCCCGGTTACCTGTACAATTCCTAAATCCTTATCGACCGCACTCCCCGAGACCAGTTCGACCTGTTTTCCGTCTGCTAAAGTCAGGATTGCTTTTTTCTCCCCGCTATTTATTTGTTCAACAACCTTTTGTGGGCATACTTCCGGCTGTTTATCGGAATGCAACAGCCAATAAGCCCCGATACAAATCAAAAAAAGTGCAGCCACCCCGGACAATAGTTTTCTTTTTCTGAAAACTATCGTTTTTCTATCGTTTTGTCCCTTGACCTGCTTTATTGCCCGGGATACATCGATCTTCTTCCATTCCCCGGCATAATATAGCCGATAATAAACAGCACAATATTTCCGGTAAATTTCTAAATGCCCTTCATTCTCTTCCAGCCAGCAACGTACTGCCCGTTCCTGTTCATCCGTCGCCTTTCCCTGCAATAGCAATGGAATCAATGATATAATCTCTTCCTCTCCCATTAAAAACGATCGTTTTTTATTGTCTCTATAAGAGAAACAGATTTTTTGTAAAGAAGGGTGAATGAAGAAGATATTTTTTTCTATTTTTAGGAAATAGTACACAGTTATCAGAGATAACTTTTAGAAATATTATACGGTTCAGTAAATTTATAGGTAGATTTATTTCGTTGCTTATTCGTCTCCGGTGATCGGAATTGGCGACCCGGTCTTGATTTGAGAAATAACATTCTATCTGGAAATAATCCGGATGATCCGGTTTCTTATTGCTGTAAATTTCTGTTTGTTTTTCTTTGCCGGTTAGCTCTGCCGTTAGATGAAGGGTTTTATGCCGGAAGACCATTGGAGCGGGAACGAGTGTCCGGTTAGGGTTTCCGAACGCCCGACCGGTGGTGTCTGACGAACGCAGTGAGGAGTTCCGCCGGTCAGTGAAGGAAAGCCTTACCGGACCGGTCCTGGCGAACCGGTCTGACGGCACAAAACCCGGAATCGGAATAGAAAGAAAAAATTATACCTAGAATTATTCTGGTACTTGTTTGTCTCCCGTGACCCGGTCGCTTCCGCCGGTCAGTGAAGGAATCTTTACGGTAAATGCTCCCTTTCAGCAAAAGATTTACTCGATGATATGCATTCCCGTCAGTTCGGAAAAATGACGCAAGAGGATAACTTTTATTTCAGATAAATCGACCGGATGTCCTAATTCCTTTTCCATGGAAGTCACTCCTTTGTCGACAAATCCGCAAGGATGGATATAATTGAAATAATTCAGATCGGTATTCACATTTAAGGCAAAACCGTGCATCGTGACATATTTGGAACATTTCACACCGATGGCACAAATTTTACGGGCCCGGGGGGTATCCGGTTCGAGCCATACTCCGGTTGCTCCCGCCAAACGGAAGCCCTGAATACCGAAAGAGGCGATCGTGCGGATCACAACCTCTTCCAGCCGGTCTACATAATCTTTTACCCCTAACCCGAAACTCTCCAGATCGATCACCGGATAAACCACCAGTTGCCCAGGACCGTGAAAAGTAATATCTCCTCCCCGGTCGACTTTTATAAATTCGGCATGCTTAGCCCGAAGCTGTATCGCGCTGATCAGCATATTCGCTTCATTACCGCTTTTTCCCAAAGTATAAACAGGGTCGTGTTCTACAAAAAGCAAGTGGTTTTCGGGAATTTTATTCCCTGCCTTCTCCGCTTTCACTTTCTCCAGCAGCCGTTCCTGCAATTCCCAGACTTCCCGGTATCCTTTTTGTCCCAAATCTGCAAATACCGTCTTTTTCTTCTCTTCCATACCCTTGCCGGTTTTCACTTTTTGATATGTCTTTCCGCATGATAACTGGATCTGACCAACGGGCCGCTTTCTACAAAGGTAAATCCTTTCCTGAGCCCGATTTCTTTATACTCTTCAAACACTTCGGGCCGGATGTATTCTTTAACTTCGGTATTTTTAGCCGTAGGTTGCAGATATTGTCCGATCGTCATGACCTGACATCCAACATTTCTCAAATCATCCATGGTCTCGAGAATCTCTTCCCTGGTTTCACCTAACCCCAGCATAATTCCCGATTTAGCCACACACTGACTAGCAGCGATTTGTCCGATCACTTTCAAAGAAACTTCATAAGTTGCCCTACTCCGGACACTATCGGACAAACGTCTCACCGTCTCCAGATTATGCGATATCACTTCAGGTCCGGCATCGATAACCTGCTGTACCAAATCCGTCCGTCCCTGGAAATCAGGAATCAATACCTCCATCGTCGTATCCGGATTTTCTTTCCGGATAGCCCGGATCACCTTTACCCAATGCGAAGCACCCAAATCCTCCACATCGTCCCGATCGACCGAAGTGATCACTGCGTGCTTCAAACCGAGTAACCGAATCGACCGGGCTACATGTTCAGGTTCCTGAGGATCCAAAGGAGCAGGATGCCCTGTCGTCACATTACAAAACTTACAGGCCCGGGTACATATATTCCCCCCGATCATAAAAGTAGCCGTTCCGCACCCCCAGCACTCTCCCTGGTTAGGACACCTCCCGCTTGTACAAATCGTATTCAGATGATGTCCCCGGATCGTGTTCAGTACATCGACAGAAAGCTGTCCCATCGGCAATTTGATCTTCAACCATTCCGGTTTTCTTCTGGTATTTTCCATTTCTAAAGTAAATCGTATTCGATTGCAAAAATAAAAAAGAAAAACGTAAAAGCCGGGAGATACATAAAAAAAGAGCGCATATCCTTATGCGCTCTTCGCTAACTAACCCTTAAAACTGTGAATTAAAAATGTGGTTATTCCCGTTTAATACCACTTAGTTGTTGTCCATGATGGAATATTTTGTTGTTGTTTTCATTTATAAGATGCAACAACTAGAGATTGGTTGCGTCGGAAATATTATTTTTTTTCAAAAATATTATCGACAGCTAAAAAAGAAAGGCAGTTATATACATATTTACCGGGACGTGACTTCCTGTTATACCCGGGTGAAAGATGTCCCGGTGACACCCCTCAAACCGGTATCCGTTACCTATGGGTATTTGAGTGTATTCAATAACTTGAAATGGGAACCTGTCGCTTATGCCGGACCTCGGGAAGGACGGTTCCTTTTTAAAGATGTCGGGTATAGAGTATTTATTACGTAACGATGGCAATAGTGTATATCCTGACCATCGGTATGAATTGAATTATCATGACGGCTCGGGATGGTGTTGCCACCGATCTGGCTCCCTTTCGCTTTACAGATCGGGTAGCGATGAAATCCTCTGCTTTGCCTGCAGTTGAATTGATTCCTGAGTGGGATAAGGCGATAGAGTCGGGGCATAGCGGTGTCCGTTTTATTGAAGTGCCTCTTCAGGCGAATATTTTCAGTTTATATGTAGAGAGCGTAATTAAGTCGGGTAAATTGCTTTATCAGAAGCGAGCCTTTATGCGCCGTCGTCTGATAGTAGCCTGTCGTTGCTGTGGAGAGACTGATGTGTTTGTGAAACATTACCCCCGTCCCTTTGTTTCCTACTACCAGGCATTATGACGATGGGACGGTTGTATCATTTTATGGGTGCAGGGTGATCAGAGGGGAGATTGTCGCTATGATTCCTGTGGTAATCAATCCGATATAGATCGTGAGGCGGGTATGGGCGATCTCTTTCGGGTGTTCGATCAGATAACGGTTGTGTTCGTCGTATTTCAATAATCCGGCGATTTTCTTTTGGCGAAGGGTATAGCGCAGTAAATAATAGAAGATCAGCGCACCACTCAGCCCGACGAACATACCTGCCAATAAGTCGCCCGGGTAATGTACACCTAAATAGATGCGGGTATAACAATTCAGGACGGCCCAACATAGAATGAAAATACTTAACCAACGTTGTCTGAAGAAAAAAAGCAGGAAGAAGGCTAACCCGAAGGAATTGGAGGCATGACAGGAAGGGAACCCATAACTGCCTCCCCGTTTCCCGTTTACGATATGAACAAATTCGGATAAAGGATTGTTGAGATTCGAAGGACGCAAACGCTCGACTGCGGGACGTATCCAGGTGGCACATAGCTGATCGGCATAGGTGATGGTTAAAGCAATGGCGACGGCCGTGAGTAAAGTCACATATACATTAAAATTTTTGCAGAGTATATAGAGAATCGTAGCGTACATCGGGATCCAGATAAATCTTCCGGTAAAAAGCCACATAAAACTATCCCAATAGGGAGAATGTAAGCCGTTCAGTGTTAACAACAGCTGTTGGTCTAATTGCTGTAAAGTTTCAAGCATAAGATTTGTTTTTTCATGTAAACGTACCCCGGAATATATAGTTCACTGAAAAAAGGAACGTTTAAATTGGTTGAAAGAATAGCTATCTCCGGCGTAAAGGTATTATTTTTCCCGAAATTTAAAGTAATAATTTTCAAAAGATTACGACTTTGACCTGCTCTCCTTATAGAAGTCGTTGAAAACCAAGTAAAAATGTTCGTTTTTGAGTTTATCAAAGTGTATAAACTTTATGTGTTCGGTGCAGAAGATTTCATAAATAACTTACAAACTGAAAGCTTTTAAACGAAGAGTACCGTTCAACGGTTACAAAAGTTGTTGTAATTCAAGGAGATCAGAAATTGGGGTTGACTGTTTTAACCGGGAACAGTGGTTTTCCGGCCTAATCCCTGGGAATCGTGAACCAGAAAGTCGATCCTTTCTCCGGTTCCGATTCTACTCCGATTTTTCCGTTGAATTTGTCGATGATAGTAGAACAGATCGATAGGCCTAATCCTGTTCCCTGGATGAAATTGTTTAATTTGACAAAGCGACGGAAGACACTGGCTTGTTGATCTTTCGGAATACCGATTCCGGTATCTTCTACATAAAAGTAAATATCTTTTTCCCGGAGTCGGTAGCCGAAAAAAATGTGGCCTTGTCGGGTGAATTTCAACGCATTGTTCAGGAAATTAGAAATCACCTGATTGAGGCGTATACGGTCGATTTTGATTGCATACTCTTCAGCCTGTTCTGGTATGAATTTAATTTCGATACCGGTTTTGGCTTTTAGTTGAAAGACGGATTCGATTTCCTGAAAAAATTGATTCAGTTCCACTGTGTTTTCCGTAAAATCCATCACACCGGCTTCAATCTTGGAGATGTCCAAAATGTCGTTGATCAGTTGCAGCAAAAGGTCGTTGTTGACAGAGATAATCCGGGTATACTCGGCCTTATCTTCTTCGCTGAAGTCCATTTCGCTGGCCAGTAGATTTGAAAAACCGACAATGGCATTGAGCGGAGTTCTGATTTCGTGACTCATATTGGCAATAAAAGCGGATTTCAACCGATCCGATTCTTCTGCTTTGGCTTTTGCCTGAATCAAATTCGCTTCGATCTTTTTCAGATTATCGATATCTGCACTCAGAAAGACCAGTTCGACTTGTTCGCCGGAAGCATGAGGATCACGAAGAGAGGCATGATATTTATACCAATGCCATTCGTTGTTCTGGCGGATGCGGACATGTCTGCCGAAAGTATGGGCTTGCCCCTGAGCAGCTTCGTCGATAAATTGTAATAATGCTGTCCGGTCTTCCGGATGCATATATCGGTAAGTATCGATCACTTGTGTGATATCCCGGGTGGTTTCTCCTAAATTGATAAACCACTGATCGGTAGCAAATCCCTGGCGAGTAGATACGTTCCATTGAGCTACTCCGATATGGGCCTGGATCGAAGCAAAACTGAAAAGTGATTCGAGTTCCGCTACCCGTCGTTTGGATTGGGTATTTCGTTTTTCACTGCGGAAATGTTCGATGCCTATACATAAAATTTGGGCCAGGGTTTGCAAATAGATTTTATCTTGCTGGCTGCAAGGGCGGACTTGCCGGACGTAGTCGACCCCGACATATCCCCACAATTGGTTGTTCACATGAAGAGGGGCGACGAACATAGAGATAATTCCTTGCTCCAGCAGGAGGTGGCGCTCTTTTTCAAATTTGATTTTTTGTGTCACGCGCAGGTCTTCGGTGATCAATAGCTTATCTTCCTGCATCTGACTATACAACCACGGAATATCCTCGTTGGGAATATGCTGAAGATATTCGATTTGAGGGGGGACCGTATCGGCACAAATTTCATATGTATTCTTGCTGGTATTGTGTTGCATATCGAACTCGAAAATATAAGCCCGGTCTGCTTCCAGTTCTTTCAACATCCTTTGCAGAATTTTTTCCACGGACTCCTTTTCATTTTTAGCTTCCAGGAAAACCCGTAAGGCTGCGGATAAATGTTCTTGGTTATTCATGGAAGTATCGATTTCACTTTGTGTTTTGTCCAATTTTTTCCGATAAAAAACAAATCGTAATGAAGTGAAAATGACCAGATAAATGAGAATACCACCCCCCAGGCTACCACCGCACAACAACAGGAGTGTCCGGTGTTTAGTCCAAAAGGTCGGAGGCCGATTATAGAAATAGAGCCGGGAGGTGTTACAATTGCCGATGTTTAAATGATTGGCTTCCAATAGAGTTTCATTGATATGTACACCGAGGGATTGAGTATTGCTCTGGAGGGGAATAGCTTTAGCCGGTACTCCGCCGAGAACCCGGAGGGCCAGCTCCGACAATAAAACCCCGTAATCGAAACTTTCAGCATAATATCCTCCGATATAATCGATATTGTTATTCCCCCAATCCGTGACAGAGAATACGGGAGTCGGAGCCAATTGGCAAATATTATGGTGTACTTTTTCATGATCGTATAAGTACCCCTCTGCATCCTGCATCCAGCCAGTCAGTAATATACCGGTATTCGGCGAAAGATGCTGCAAACGTTCATATAGCGTGTTGGTCGAAAGGAAACGGCCGTCCAGAAAAGTGAATTTCAGATCGGAAGGATATTCCTGAAGGTATTTTTTTACCAGAAGGGTAGAATAAATCCCGAAAAACTGGCAATCTCCGATAACGGCGATTTCTTGTAAATCAGGACGTAAAGCCTGCATGAGCTGTATGTTTTGCGGGATGTATATATCTTCGGTAATTCCGGTGGCATTATAAGATCGGCATAAATCTTGGGTAAGCTGAAAGTTATGGGCAGACAATCGGGTAGGGTGAAGGTATTCACTCAGGTCTAAACTATATTTTTTTACTCCGACTAGTAGAACATCTACATTTTTCCAGGAGTCCTGACGTGTATACCGATAGGCCATCCAGGCGGCATCCGCGATGAGGATAACCATTTTGGGGGGATGTAACCGATGATTGTTCAAAATGAAACGGGTACTTTGAATCCAGATTTCCGGTGAAGCAAACAAATCGGTATTTAAATATTCGCTATATACCGGGTAGGGGCAATCGTTTTTTTTTAATTCTTGACGGAATGAGGCCTCGAGCGTTTTTGCCCAGCTTGAATTACTATTGTATGAACTGATTAATAAAATATAATCTTCCCTTTCTCCTTTTACTTGAGTAGGTAAAATTATACCTGTAATTACAATCAGAATAACCAATAGGCTTTGCATGCCGTTCGTGTATTTTTCCTCACAAAGATAGGTTTTTATTTCGAGTCTGATTATGATTTCCCGGAACTTTACATTATAAATCAACTAAGAAATCAATACCTTATAGAAAACTGTTCCGACCGGGTAACCCAGGTATCCGTCTGCCGATAGGATGACTTGTTCTGATGACACAAAAACCGAACTCGGAATAGAAAGAAAAAAATATACCTGCCTTTTACTGGAACAATAGAGAGAAAAATAAGTGGTTGATTATTAGTATGATATGATAATGGTGAATATTTTATTTCAAAAATAATCGAAAAATGGTAACCTCGGGTTGGTTTTGCCCGTAGAAGAGGGTGTAAATGATGATTGAATTTATGATTTTATTTTAGCTGTTATTTAGATTAAGATTATTTAGCACACACCACGAGGGAGAGGAAGCTTATCAACAAGCTGATTTTCGGAAAAGTTCTTTATATTTTGGAAAGTGATCTACGGGAATAATACACCACGCACATATACACCACACAGACGCACGCACATATAATAACATCTTTTCATTAATCCCACTATTTTCCGATATAAAGAATCTACGAAAATGTCTCCCTTTTTTTATTTTATTTACCTTTTACTTAAAACCTTTTATTTCCTGTTTGTTGTTTTTTCCTTAACTTTGCAAGTTATTTGTAAGGATTGAAAAAATGAAAGAATTTCAGGAAGAAGAGGGACAGATTGTCATTTACGGTGCACGTGAGCATAATCTGAAAAATATAGATTTGACTATTCCGCGGAATAGTCTGACTGTCATTACCGGATTGAGCGGGAGTGGGAAATCGTCTCTGGCTTTCGATACGATATATGCAGAAGGACAGCGTAGGTATATGGAGACTTTTTCGGCCTATGCCCGTCAGTTTCTGGGAGGGATGGAACGTCCGGACGTCGATAAAATTACAGGATTGAGTCCGGTTATTTCTATCGAACAAAAAACGACTAATAAGAATCCCCGTTCGACAGTCGGTACGACGACCGAAGTTTATGACTTTTTGCGTTTGCTTTTCGCACGTGCCGGCGAGGCTTATTCTTATGTTACAGGGAGCCGGATGGTGAAATATACGGATGAGAAGATCATCGAATTGATTCAGAAAGATTTCGCTGGAAAAAAGATTCTGCTTTTAGCACCGGTAGTGAAAGGACGGAAAGGAAATTACAAAGAGCTTTTCGAAAATTTACGGAAGAAAGGATTCATTTCGGCACGGGTAGACGGGGAGATCCGTGAAATCGGACTCGGTATGAGTGTGGATCGGTATAAAATCCATGATATCGAGATTGTGATCGATAAGATGATTGTCGACCATATCGATTTGAAACGCCTGAAAAGCTCGGTGGCTACTGCCATGAAAAACGGTAAAGGGGTGATGATGGTTAAACCGTTGGATCGCGGGGATATTAAATACTATAGCCGGCATCTGATGTGTCCGGATACCGGGATTTCTTACCGGGATCCTGCTCCTCATTCTTTCTCTTTTAATTCCCCTCACGGAGCTTGTCCCAAATGTAAAGGGTTGGGGTATGTGAATGCGGCCGATATCGATAAGATCATTCCTAATAATGCGCTTTCGATTTATGAAGGAGGGATCGAACCGCTGGGAAAATATAAAAATAGCATTCTTTTTTGGCAAATAGAGACGGTGTTGAAAAAACATGGCTATGAATTGCATACTCCGATCCGGGAGCTTTCGGAAGAGGCTTTGACGGATATCCTGTATGGTTATCCCGGACAAATCCGGTTAGAGAATACAGCTTTGGGTGTCTCTTCCAATTCGCTTTATAATTTCGAAGGTATTATCAAGTATGTCACTATGCAGGAGGAGAATAGCACTTCGAAAAAAGCGAATAAATGGGCCGAACAGTTTATTTCGGTTGTAAAATGTGATGTATGTAACGGGCAGCGCCTGAATCAGGAAGCTTTGAATTTCCGGATTGCCGGTAAAAATATTGCTGAACTGGCTTCTATGGAACTGAGCGATTTGTATGAATGGGTATGTACCACCGAAGCACAGCTCGAAGACAAACAACGGCAGATTGCCGGAGAGATATTTAAAGAAATCCGTACCCGGTTGAAGTTCCTTTTGGATGTGGGCTTGGAATACTTGTCTTTGAATCGTCAATCTATGACCTTGTCCGGCGGGGAATCGCAGCGGATACGTTTGGCTACTCAAATCGGTTCACAGTTGGTAAATGTGTTGTATATTCTGGATGAACCGAGTATCGGCTTGCACCAAAAAGACAACCGGCGGCTGATCCATTCCCTGCAACAATTGAGGGATAATGGAAATTCGGTGATCGTAGTGGAACATGACCGGGAGATGATGGAAAGTGCGGATTATATTGTCGATATGGGCCCAAAAGCCGGTAGGAAAGGGGGAGAAGTTACCGCTATCGGTACGATCGACGATATTAAAAAGAGCGATAGTCTGACAGCTCAATATCTGAATGGTACCAAAAAAATACAGATACCCGAAAAAAGAAGGGAAGGAAACGGAAAATTCCTGACCTTGAAAGGATGTATGGGGAATAACCTGAAAAAAGTAGATGTAAGCATTCCTTTAGGGATGTTGGTATGTGTGACGGGAGTCAGTGGAAGTGGCAAGTCGTCGTTGATCAACGGGACTTTGCATCCGATCCTGACCGAAAAGTTCTATCGCGCGATTACCTCGCCTCTTCCTTATAAAGCTATCGGGGGAATCGAACATATCGATAAAGTAGTGGTGGTGGATCAAAGTCCTTTGGGCCGTACCCCCCGTTCGAATCCGGCGACCTATACCGGTATCTTTACCGATATACGTAAGATTTTCGAGAAGTTGCCGGAAGCTCAGATTCGCGGATATGGAGCCGGACGTTTTTCATTCAATATTCCCGGCGGACGTTGTGAAGAGTGTAAGGGAGCCGGAGTGAAGACGATAGAGATGAATTTCCTGCCGGATGTGTATGTGCATTGTGAAGCTTGCGATGGAAAGAGATATAATAAAGAGACCCTGGAAGTGAGGTATCGCGGAAAATCGATCGGCGATGTGCTGAATATGACGATCAATCAGGCAGTCGAGTTTTTCGAAAATGTCTCTTTCTTGCAACAAAAGCTGAAGGTGCTTCAGGATGTGGGATTAGGCTATGTGAAACTGGGCCAGCAATGTACGACTTTGAGCGGTGGAGAATCACAACGAATCAAGTTGGCGGCTGAACTGGCAAAGAAAGATACCGGTAAGACACTTTATATTCTCGACGAACCGACAACGGGATTGCATTTCGAGGATATCAATATACTGTTGGAGGTTATACAGAAACTGGTGAATAAAGGAAATTCTGTCATCGTTATCGAGCATAACCTCGATGTTATTAAAGTGGCCGATTATCTGATCGACATGGGACCTGGAGGGGGGAAAGAAGGAGGAAAGATCGTGGCTACAGGTACACCCGAAGAGGTAGCTGAATGCAAAAAATCGGAGACCGGTAAATTTCTGCGGGAAGAGTTGAAAAGGTAAAAGGCTAAAGGCTATAAGCTAAAGGCTAAAGGCTATAAGCATATATTTCGAACTGCCTATAGCTTTTAGCTTATAGCCTTTTACTTTTTAAATGATTCCCAGTACGTTCAGGAGGATCAGGAATATACAGATAGGGGCTATATATTTGAGAATAAAAGTATAGAGCCGGAAGAAGCGGGTTTTCAAACTGCCGTTGTTGCTGATTTCACTGTAGAGGATGCTTTTATCCAGGTACCATCCGGCAAAGATACAAATCAGAATACCTCCCAAAGGAAGTAATATATTCGAACACAGATAATCACAGGCATCGAAAAGGCTCATTCCGAAAATTTGTACATGGCGGAGGGGTCCGAATGAGAGAGTATTGAAACTACCGATACAAGTGATGACCAGCGTGGCGATTACCGTAGCCCAGGGGCGTTTCAGTTTCTTTTCTTCGACAAGATAGGCTACCGGCACTTCCAGTAAAGATATGGCGGAAGTCAGGGCGGCGAAAGTGAGCAGGATGAAAAAAAGGATCGCCCAAATTTCACCTGCAGGCAGTCCCTGAAATACTTTAGGGAGAGTCAGGAAAACCAATCCCGGACCGGCTTGTGGATCGATATGAAAAGAAAATACGGCCGGCAGAATAGCGATACCCGCTAAAATGGCAACCAGGGTATCGGTGATAATTACTTTCAGGGAGATACCGGTCAGATTGTCGTTTTTAGGAATATAAGAAGCATAAGTCAGCAGAATACCCATCCCCACAGAAAGTGAGAAAAAAGCCTGACCTAAAGCGGATAAAATACTATCGGCGGTGAGCTCGGACAGTTTGGGAAAGAATAAGAATCTCAAGCCTTCTGCCGAACCGCTTAAAGTCATAGAATTAATACTCAACGCAATAATGATGATAAACAGTAGGGGCATCATCAGTTTGGAATACCTTTCTATCCCTTTTTGTACTCCTCCCATGATAATCGCTCCGGTAAGGAACATAAAACCGATATGCCAAAGGAGTGCTTTGTAAGGATGGGAAATGAAATTGGTGAAAATGGAATTTATATCTTCTGCACTTTGCCCGTGAAAGGAGTTACTTATAGACAACCACACATATTCGAGCGTCCAGCCGGAAACCGTTCCATAAAACGAAAGGATCAGAGCGGCTGCAATAATCGAGAGGAGACCGAACAAAAACCACTTCGTGCCCGGTGCCAATACGCGGAAAGTACCGAGTGCATTTTGTTGGGAACGACGTCCTAAAGAAAATTCGGCCAACATCACCGGTAAGCCTATGGCTATGGTAAAGAATATATAGACGAGTAAAAAAGCTCCTCCGCCGTTTGTACCTGCCACATAGGGAAATTTCCAGATATTTCCTAAACCAACTGCCGAACCTGCTAAAGCTGCTATAGCCCCGAATTTGGATTTAAAACCGATTCTATGGTTTGAATGGTGCATATCAGATCTATTTTTGACTGTAAAAATAAAACAATTCTTGTTCCCAGTTAACTTTGCAATAAAGTTTAACAGATTGAATAATAATGTTTTTGAATTCAATTTGATTTACTTTCAATTTGAAATTGAATTTTCTTATCATGTAACGATTCTGAAGTAGAAAAGTTGATGCGAGCTACTTTTCCGGTTAATAGTTGCAATGGTTGCAAAAGTTTCAGAAATTAAGCCTAACCACTGCCGTGTTTTAGTCCAATTAATATTTCTTCGATAAAAAAATTGAAAACCACTTGTATGTTACTATGGAGTAACATATATTTGTGACTGAATGGTAACATATATAAAAACAGTAAGAAAATGAAAATAGAAAAAGACAGGGAAACTACAGAAAAGCGTTTGCTTACAGCAGTTGGTGAAATCGTAGAGGAAAGCGGACTTGAGTCTTTAGGGATAAATGCCGTAGCACAAAGGGCCGGAGTATCAAAGATGTTGATATACCGCTATTTCGGATCATTGGAAGATTTGATAGCCCAATATATCATACAGCGAGATTATTGGGTAAATATTCCGACAGAGATTCCCGGGAAGAATGAACTAAACGCATTTGTTAAAGATATGTTCCGGGAACAAATTCGGCAGTTAAGGGAGGATAAAATGCTGATACGCCTATACCGTTGGGAATTGTCTGTCAATAATCCGATAGTAGAACAAATAAGGCGGAAGCGAGAGGAAAACGGGATTAAATTGATTGAATTTATTAGTCGTATTTCCGGTGTTCCTTTTTCTCAAATTCAATTTTTGGCAACAATGATTAGTAGTTCTATTACCTATTTAGCAATGTTCGGGGATGTCGGAAAAGTTTATAATGGTTACGATTTTAAGACCGATGATAGTTGGGAACAGTTAGAAAAAGGAATTAATTTGATTGTTGATAAATGGATATGATATATAATAAGTTTAGTAATCATGGTTTTAGGAAATATAAATATACATGTTCAAAATCCCGATTTCCTGTTTATGGTAGAGTATGCCATTAAAGCACCGTCAGGGCATAACACCCAACCGTGGCTTTTCAGGATCAACGAAAATAACATCGAAATACATCCTAATTTTGACAGGGCGTTGCCTGTTGTTGATTTTGATAACCGAGAATTGTTTATCAGCTTGGGATGCGCTTTGGAAAACCTTTGTATAACCGCTTTAGAAAAAGGTTATGATTATGATGTTGAATTAACGAAGACGGGGATTATAACTGTTTACCTCTCCTCTCCGGATACCTCTGGATATAATTCGTTATTTCAGCAAATTCCGTTAAGACAAACAAACCGTAGTATATACAACGGAAAACAAATACCGGAAGAAAATATTGCTGAATTAAGAGAAGTTATA
>NZ_LARL01000077.1:0-13783 GCF_000980295.1 Odoribacter sp. N54.MGS-14
AAAGTGGTGATCAAGTTTACCAAAAAGTGATTAAGCAACTTTACCAAAAAATGCTGCTTTTAAATTTGCTTATTACACTTCTCCTCGAAGAAGGCCGGATAGCCCGCCATTTCCATTATGTCGAATCGGGAATGTTACGTCAGTATTACTACAAAAACGGGCATGATATCACCGAACATTTTTCGTGTGAAGATGATTTGGTATTTTGCATCATCAGCCTGTTCAGACAAGAACCCACACGCTTGATGATCGAAGCCATCGAACCGACCGTGGTGTACGACATCCCCTATACCGGTCTGCAAGAATTGTTTGTTTCTTATTCCTCTATTGCTCAATTATACAAGAAAATTTTAGAATGGGGCCTTATGGTATCCCAGAACAAAGCCGACTCCTGGCGATTCGAAACTGCCAAGGAACGCTATAAACGTTTTCTAAAAGATTTTCCCGAAGCAGCCAAAAGAGCCCCTATCAGCCATATCGCTTCTTATCTGTTGATGACTCCCGAAACCCTCAGCCGCGTGAGGGCTGAAATCTTCCAGGAATAAATTGTAAGATAGGTGATCAGTAAACTTTTTCTAAGATAGTACCAGTCCTCAAGAAACCCCATGCCCCGGTCCCATGGGTTACAAAAAAAGAGTTAGATTTTCATCTAACTCCTTGATTTTCAATTTGTACCCAGGGCGGGAATCGAACCCGCACGTCTGTTGAGGACACTGGATTTTGAGTCCAGCGCGTCTACCAATTCCGCCACCTGGGCAAAGAACTCGGGTGCAAAGGTAGATATTTTCATATAACCTCCAAAGAAAAGTAGAATTTTTTTTGAATCTTTTTGCTAAGTTGCTCGTATAAAGGATATATTCTTAATGTTCAATACTCATATTTTCTTGAAAAATTCCTCATTGACCGGTAATCGATGGGGGATTTTTTGTCAGATGACGATTCGTTTGTGTACATTTGCCGACCCGTCGGGAGAAGAGTTTATAAATAGTAAGATATTTTAGAGATGAGATATTGGATCGTATTATTTTTATTTTGTCTGGGTATCGGACCAGCTGTCCAGGCACAAAATAAAGGTGTCGTTAAAGGACGAGTCTTCGATTTGGCGAGCAATGAGGCGATCCCATTTGCGAATGTCGTAGTTTATGGGACGACTCTGGGGGGAGCGACGGATGAGGAGGGAAGATTCCGGTTGGAAAATGTTCCTCCGGGACTTGTCCGCTTGGAGGTGAGTAGTATCGGTTATCAGACTTTGGTGACAGTAGGGTTTCTGTTGGGTACTGCCGGAGAGAGAACGGAAAATATCGGTTTGGAACCTGCATCGACTACTTTGGAACAGGTCGTAGTCAAAGCCAGTCCTTACCGTAAAACAGTAGAAACTCCGGTTTCCATTCAGCGGATAGGAATTGCGGAGATTGAAAAAAATCCCGGAGGCAACCGGGATATTTCCAAAGTAGTACAATCCATGCCGGGGGTATTGTCTTCGCCTGCATTCCGGAATGATTTTGTAGTCCGGGGTGGTGGGCCTGCTGAAAACCGGTTTTATCTGGACGGAGTTGAATTGCCCATCTTAAATCATTTCGCTACTCAGGGGGCTTCCGGTGGGGTAGTCAGTATTGTGAATATCGATTTTGTCAAAGAGGTAAATTTCTTTTCCGGTGCCTTCCCGGCTTCTTATGGTAATATGATGAGTTCTATGCTCGAATTTCGACAGATCGAGGGAAATCCCGACCGGGTGAAGACGCGGGTTACTTTCGGTGCTACTGATTACGGCCTGTCTTTGGACGGTCCGTTGGCTCCAAAGACTACTTTTATTGTTTCGGCCCGGCGAAGTTATCTGAAGATGTTGTTCGGTATCATCGGTTTGCCTTTTCTTCCGGTGTATAATGATATGCAATTCAAGACGGTCACCCGTTTGAATGCCCGGAATGAATGGACTTTGCTCGGTATTGGCGGATACGATATCAACCGTCTGAATACCGACCTGAAGAATCCCGACGATCATCAGAAATATTTGCTCGATTGGTTGCCGGAAAGCCGGCAATGGAGTTATACTTTGGGAACGACCTTTAAGCATTACGGCAATAACTGGTATCACTTTTTCGTCCTAAGCCGGAGTGGATTGTACAATAAGGTCGAGAAATACACCGGCAATGACCGTCATAATCCCAAAACAATCGACTATCGCTCTGGAGAATCGGAAAATAAATTCCGTTTCGAGCATCATCGTTATGCAGCGAATGGGTTTAAACTTCAGGTTGGGGCAGGTATCGAATATGCCCACTATGACAATACTACGGCCCGGCGGCTGTTCGCTGCGGGAGAAGCTATCGATCAGTATTATTCCCGGGCTTTGAATATGTGGAAATGGGCGGTCTTCGGCCAGGTGTCCCGGTCTTTTTTCTCCGAACGGCTGGCTTTATCCCTGGGACTCCGGGCGGACGGATGTAATTATACCGGTAAAACAGCTGCTCTTTACCGGCAAATATCGCCCCGTTTCTCATTTTCTTATGCATTCGACGAACGCTGGTCGCTAAATGGCAATATCGGCCGGTATTATCAGTTGCCTGCCTATACGACGCTGGGTTTTGCAGACGCCGGGGGAGTTCTGGTGAATAAACGGAATAAGACCGGATATATCGGAGCCGATCATTATGTACTGGGAGTTGAGTATCGTCCGGGAACGACTACCCGGATTACACTGGAAGGTTTTTACAAGACTTACGATCATTATCCCGTATCCCTGACCGATTCGGTTGCTTTGGCCAATAAAGGTACCGACTATGTGGCGGTGGGTGACGAAGCGGTTCGACCCGTCGGAGAAGGGAGAGCTTATGGGCTGGAATTGATGCTCAGAACCCAGGAATTTTATGGTGTCGTTGCTTCGTTGGCTTATACCTGGTATTATTCCGAATTTAAACAGTTGGATGAAAATTTGCAGAATACCCGTCGTTATATACCCAGTAGTTGGGATAACCGCCATATATTCTCTCTGACAGCAACCCGTAGGATAGGTAAAAGTTGGGATTTGGGGTTTAAATGGAGATATGTGGCGGGTGGGCCTTATACGCCTTATGATCGGGAGACTTCGGCACGGATAGAAGCCTGGGAGGCCAAACATCAGCCTTATTATGATTATTCGCGCTTCAATACACAGCGATTACCGGCTTTCCATCAACTGGATGTCAGGGTGGATAAGAGTTTTTTCTTTCGAAAGTGGTCGTTGATATTTTATGCGGACATTCAGAATATCTATAACTATAAAGCTTTAGGCCCCGATGAGCTGGTGCCTGTCGAAAATCCTGACGGAAGCTATCGCAAAGATCCTGACCGGGAAGGTTATTATCAGATGCGCAGCATAAAAAATGAATTGGGCGGAACGGTTTTACCCTCTGTCGGGGTAATTGTGGATTTTTAATCCACTTGCCGGATAGATTTTTCAGTGAGCGGATAAGTTGGTATAAATTTTGTAACTTTAGATATCGAAAATAGGTATGATTGAAAAATGACAAGTATATGAAAAATGTGGTTTTTGATTTGGGTGGAGTTGTGGTCGATTGGAGTCCCGAACGTTTGATGGAAGAATATACCGGTGATCGTGCAATGCCGGTGAGTCTGTTTGAAAGGGGATTTTTCCGGAAATTTTGGCCCGATTACGACCGGGGGACGATCGATCAGGTGAATATCGTTCGGGAAATGAGTGTTTTTTCGGGACGTCCTTATGCCGAATGTTGGGATTTTGTCGAATTTATCAAACATTCGTTGCGGGATATTCCCCAAACACAATGTCTGATTAAAGAGTTGGCCGGTAAAGGTTACCGTTTATTCTGCCTTTCCAATATGTCCCTGGAATTTTATGACTACCTGAAAGAACGGGAGGTCTTTCGGTATTTCGAGGGCCAGATCATCTCGGCTCACGAAAAACTGATTAAACCCGAAAAAGAGATTTACCGGATCCTGATCGACCGTTTTCAGGCATACCCCGAAGATACGCTCTTTATCGACGACCTGAAGGAAAATGTCGATGCGGCTCGTCAACTGGGTTTCCATACCGTGCATTTTGCCGATAAGGAAAAAGGATACCGGGAAATCAATAAAATTCTTTGCTCTGAGTTTTAGTTTTTAGTTTCCAGTAGTACCTCCCGCAAAGCATGACTCCGGTCAGGGTAAGCCCTATCGGATAGCCGATCCAGATTCCTGTGATGTCCCACTCGAGTACAAAGCCGCAGATGTAGCATACGGGCATGGCGATCAGGAAGTAACCAATAAAGGAGATGACAGCCATGGAGATCACATCGCCGATACCGCGGAGGGAATTGGCATAGGTAATCTGAAGGGCATCCCCGAATTGGTAGGCCAGCAGGATATAGACCAGGGTGGATACGACCCGGATGACTTCTTCGGAGGTGGTGAATAGATATCCGATCAGTTCCCGGGAAAATAAGAACACAGTACAGGCACAGACAGCGAGACAAAGAATGAGGTGGAAGCCTGCCATCGTCGTGCGGCGCACATGGAGCAGCTCCTGACGGCCGAAATAATTACTCACCCGTACAGATACCGCTGCTCCGACTCCGTAATAGATCATAAAACCTAAAGTCGAGATAGCCACCATCACCTGATGGGCGGCTAGGGCAATGCTTCCCAGCCAACCGATCATAATTCCCGTAATACTGAACAGGGCAGTTTCCAGTCCCATCTGTAAACCGACCATCCAACCCATTTTATTGAGTGAGAGGATATCGGTGAAATTGTATTTACCCCGTTTGTAACCGACCAGATAGCGGCGGTAACGGAGGTTGTGGTAAAATAAGACAGCGAAAGCTGCAAACATGAGGATACGGGCCGTTAAGGTGGAAATGCCTGCTCCTACGACACCCAGGGCCGGTAGTCCGAATTTTCCGTAGATCAGTATATAATTCCCGGCAATATTCACCAGATTGGCGGAGATCATGATGTACATGGGCGTTTTGGTATCCGTAATACCGTCGGCGAATTGCTTGAAAGAATTGAATAACATGACGAATACCAGAGATGCCAGCTGGAGAAGAAAATAAGGCCGGATCAACGGGAGCAATTCTTCAGGCTGTCCTAGCCGGTCGATATTGAACCATACCACTGTCATCGCCAGGGTCAGGAGCAAGCCGATGAAGAGATTTACCAACAGACTGTTGCGTAGCAGTTGACCGACATGATATTTGTCATGACGGCCGAAAAATTGTCCGACCAGGGGAGTAAGACCATAAGAAAAACCCAGACCGAAAAGAATGGGAATATTGAAGGCACTGTTGACAAATGAAGCTGCAGCCAGATCGAGAGTGGCATATTGTCCCACCATCATATTATCGGCCAGGCCTACCACCACAATACCGATTTGTCCGATGACAATGGGGATACCCAAACGGATGAGGGCTTTGTAATGTTCTTTATAGGGTGTGAAATAGCTCATGTCGCTTAGCATTTATAAAGTTCATAAAGTCCGATGGCCTCAGGGACCCGATAGACTGAATTAAAATGGTAACGGATAACGATATACCTCTTCCATTTGCAATGATACTGTCCAGCAGCAGCCGTTCCCCGGTCAGCGTGTCGCTTACCGGAATATCTTTCACGGTTATGATCTCCCCGTTAAAGTAGTTTACTTTTTTATGACATCCGCCTAAAAGAAACAGTAGGGATAACCCTCCTGCCAAAGCTTTTGTTTTCAAAGCCATAGCTGTTCTTATGGATATCTTCATAGACTGTTCCGGATTTGGATTATAAACTGTTTTGATAATTGTCGCAAAGCTAATCAATTTCTTGCCTGCCGGCAAATGGATTTCTTGCTTTTACGGATCGCTTTTTAGCATTTGTCTTTTACTTTTTGCATGCTACTTTTTTACTTTCTGCCTTTTTTTCGTACCTTGTCCCCGTTGAGATAAGTCCCGACTAAGGGTGGAGATTGGATGATGTTTTAAATTATTTGAATTATGAGAAAACTCTTAACTACTTTTGTTTGTGTATGGTTTACCCTGGCGGTATGGGCCGGAGATGGGATTTATGAAAAGTTGCAACAGATACCACAGATTAGTGAGATTCAGAAACTGGATGTAAAGCCTTTTCAGGAGTATTATCAATTCTGGTTCGAGCAGCCGGTCGATCATTCCGATCCCGCGAAAGGGACTTTCCGGCAACGGGTGTTGCTGGGGCATAAACAATCGGATGCTCCGGTAATCGTCGAGTTGGAAGGCTATAATATCTGGTCGTCGGAAGAAGGTGAATTGGCTAATATCCTGAAAGGGAATCAGCTGACGATAGAGCACCGTTTTTTCGATCAAAGTGTGCCGGAAGGAGGGATTCCCTGGGAAAACCTGACCATCAAGCAGGCTGCCGATGACCAGCACGAGATTATACAGGCTATCAGGCAGAAAATTTATCCGGCATCGAAATGGATCAGTACCGGAATCAGCAAAGGAGGACAGACGACGATATTTCACCGTTATTTTTACCCGGCCGATGTGGATATCAGTGTACCGTATGTGGCTCCCCTGAATCTGGAGTATGTAGATCCCCGTTTGGATAAATTCCTGAACCGGTTAGGGACGGCGAAGAGTGGGGTGAAAGCGCTTTTTAACTGGGAGGATCTGAATACCTGTCATTATACGATCCGTGATTTTCAGACCATGTGTTTCGAACATCTCGATACGCTGCTTCCTATGCTTGAGGAACTGGCTGCCGAAAAGAAATATACCTACCGGATGGTGGGAGGGACCAAACGGGCCTTGCAGCTGATGATTCTGGAATATCCTTTTGCGTTTTGGCAGTGGGGGAATAATTGTGCCGATATTCCCGATCAGGAAAGTGCCGATTGGGAGGAGATCTTCGAATACCTGGTGAAAGTGTCTTCCCCTGATTTTTTTGAAGATAAGTACATCGTCCGCATGCAACCGTTTTTTTATGCTGCTTTGACCGAGATCGGGATGTATGATTATAAAATAAAACCGTTCAAGAAATTCTTACCCGAAGACGATAAAGATATCGACTTTTCATTCACTATGCCTGAAGGTGTTGAAAAAAAGCCTTTTAATGACAAACAGATGAAGGCGATCAACGAATGGTTGCAGACGGATGCCGAGCGGATTTTGTTTGTATACGGCGGAAGTGATCCCTGGTATGCTACCGGCGTCGATTTGAAGAAAAACGGAAAATGCCGTAAATACGTAAGAGGGGATATGAGCCATGCTTGCCGGATTAAAGATTTCGATCCGGTGTCGAAAGAAGACTTGCTCGATACGCTGAACGAATGGATGCAAGAAAAATGAAAAGTGAAGGTTTGGCCGGCCTGACGACGGTAAGTGTCGATTGGGAAGAGCCGGCTGTAATTATTCTCGACCAGACGCAATTGCCCAATCGGGAAGCATATCTCCGCTTATATACTCCGGAGGAGATTTGGGAAGCCATTTATCACCTGAAGGTGAGGGGGGCCCCGGCGATCGGAGTTGCTGCTGCCTATGGCATGGCGGTTTGTGCACAACAATTCGGGGAACAGTCTTTTTCCGTTTTTTTTCAAAAATTTACGGAGGTAAAAAAATACCTGGCTTCTTCACGTCCTACTGCTGTAAATTTATTTATGGCTTTGGACCGGATGGAAAAATGTGTTTTGTCGTTGCAGGATCAGCAGGTTGATACAATAAAAATAAAATTGCAGCAGGAGGCGGAAGCTATCCGGGCAGAGGATGCGGCTGCTTGCCGGAGTATCGGGGAATGGGGATTAAGTGTTTTACAACCGGGAATGGGGCTGCTGACTCATTGTAATGCCGGACATCTCGCAGTTTCTGCATATGGTACGGCTTTGGCTCCTGTTTATTTGGGGCAGGAGCGTGGTTATCATTTTAAAGTGTATGCAGATGAAACCCGTCCATTGTTACAGGGGGCACGTTTGACTGCCTTTGAACTTCAGAAAGCAGGAGTCGATGTCACTTTGATCTGTGATAATATGGCTTCCTGTGTGATGGGACAGGGAAAGGTGCAGGCTGTTTTGGTAGGATGCGACCGGATAGCGGCTAATGGAGATGTTGCTAATAAAATAGGTACTTCCGGAGTTGCTGTTTTAGCTAAATATTATGGAATTCCTTTTTACGTACTTGGACCGACTTCTACAGTTGATCTAAAATGTCCGGATGGGGCACATATTCCCATTGAAGAACGGCAAGTCGGTGAAATCACAGAAAAATGGTATACCCGACGGATGGCACCTCCGGAAATAAAGGTGTATAATCCTGCTTTCGATGTGACCCGTCATGAATTGATTACGGCAATCATTACCGAAAAAGGGATTTTATATCCTCCTTTTGATCGTGTCCTCTCTAAATTGTAGTGCTTAGTGCTTCACTGATTACTGCTGTCGCACCCAGTTGGCTGTTCACATATTCCAATGCCTTTTGTCCGGCGGTTTCTGCAATTGTCGGATGTTGAATCAGGCTGTCCAGGATCTCCGAAAGTTCTGCCCCGTTGGAAATGCTGAAAGCTCCGCCTTCCCGGATCAGGCTGACCGCTTCGTTGAATTTTTGATATTTGGGTCCGAAAATTACCGGTATTCCATACACGGCAGCTTCAAGGGTATTGTGGATACCGACTCCGAAACCTCCGCCGATATAAGCGATCTTTCCATACCGGTAGATCGATGAAAGCAGACCGATACAATCGATAATCAATACCTCCTTATCGGCCAAATCGGTATTTTCCGAGGTGTAGCGGGCTACCTTCTTCCTGCATTTGTCCAGAATCGCTTTGATGTGATTTTCCCCGATTTCATGAGGGACGATGATCCATTTATAACCGTCCGGATGGCAGTTGATATATTCCAGGAGAATTTCTTCATCGGGTGGCCAGGTGCTGCCGCAGACTATGGTGGGGCGGCCGTCACAGAATTGCTCTATTTTGGCGATTTGTTTTGCATTTTCCGCGATCTGTTTTACCCGGTCGAAACGGGTATCTCCTGTCAGTCTGACATTTTTTATGCCGATGGATTTCAGTAATTCCACCGATTGCCCGTCCTGCACGAACAATTCTTTGAAGCATCCCAGCATCCGCCGGTGGAGTTTTCCCCAACTTTTAAAAAAAGGCTGGTTGGGACGGAAAATGGCTGAGATGAGATATACCGGGATGTTTCGTTTGTTCAGTTCGTTCAGGTAGTGGAACCAGAATTCATATTTGATAAAGACCGCTGCATCCGGACGGAATTTTTCAATCAGGCGGACCGCATTGCGTTGCGTATCTCCCGGCAGATAAAGGATGTAATCTGCACCGGTATAATTTTTGCGGATTTCATAACCTGAGGGCGAAAAAAAGGTAAGCAGGATTTGGGTTGCCGGTTCTGCGGCCTTCAAGGCTTCGATCACCGGGCGGCCTTGTTCGAATTCGCCCAAAGAAGCGGCATGAAACCACACCAAACGACCTTCTCCCCGTTGTATACCGGCTGCTTTTTTCCAGACTTCTTTTCTGCCTTTACGTAAAAGGGCTGCTTTTTCATTGAAGGGAGCTGCCAATTGTATAGCCAGATGATATGCCTGAATTCCAATATTATATAAGAATGCCATAACGATACTTTGAATCTAGGCCGCAAAATTAATAATAAAACCCGAATGATGCGCTTTTCCTCTTTCTGCTTTTTTTAACCTTTAACTTTTTACTTTTACCTTTTTCCTTCCTATCTTTGTCCCGTCATTGTGGAAAGATTTGGCTGATTGCAACCACAGAAAAAAATTGCTAAAATGCATATACTTCTGAATTCAACCATCCATTGCCTTTCCCGTAATATAATTAACCGATTGGATATTGATTGCGTATAGTACATTTTCAATTTTCAATTTTCAATTTTCAATTAAATTATGGGATATTTATTTACTTCAGAGTCTGTATCGGAAGGGCATCCTGATAAGGTTGCCGATCAGATTTCGGATGCAGTGCTCGACCGGATTCTGGCGTTCGACCCGGAAGCAAAAGTAGCCTGTGAAACTTTGGTGACAACCGGACAAACTGTCATTGCAGGCGAGATTAAAACAAAGACTTATGTAGATGTGCAGCAAGTGGCCCGTGAAGTGATCAATGAGATCGGCTACACCAAGAGTGAGTATATGTTCGATGGAAATAGTTGCGGGGTATTTTCTGCGATCCACGAACAATCGCCGGATATCAACCGGGGAGTGATGCGTGAAGATCCGATGGAACAGGGGGCCGGTGATCAGGGGATGATGTTCGGTTATGCCTGTAACGAGACCGATAATTATATGCCGTTGTCCCTGGAATTAGCTCATCTTTTACTGAAAGAATTGGCTCAAATCCGGAAAGAGGGTCAGTTGATGCAATATCTGCGTCCCGATTCGAAATCACAGGTGACCATCGAATACGGTGATGACGGGAAACCGGCCCGTATACATACGATTGTCATTTCTACCCAGCATGACGATTTCATCAAGCCGGCCAATGAAACGCCGGAAGCCCAGCTGAAAGCCGACGAGGCTATGGTGGAATGGATCAGAAAAGATATTGTCGATATTCTGCTGCCCCGGGTAAAGGCCCTGTTGCCAAAACGGGTACAGGCTTTATTCGATAAAAATGTCATTCTTTTTGTCAACCCGACCGGTAAATTTGTGATCGGAGGTCCTCATGGAGATACAGGGCTGACAGGGCGTAAGATTATCGTCGATACCTACGGGGGGAAAGGAGCCCACGGTGGGGGAGCTTTCTCCGGAAAAGACCCTTCGAAAGTCGACCGGTCTGCTGCCTATGCAGCCCGGCATATCGCTAAAAATATGGTAGCAGCGGGGATAGCCGACGAGATCCTGATCCAGATTTCCTATGCGATCGGCGTTGCCCGGCCTGTAGGAGTGTATGTAAATACTTACGGTACTTCGAAAGTCTGTTTAACGGATGCAGAGATTGCCGGGAAAGTCAACGAGATTTTCGACCTTCGTCCGAGGGCTATCGAAGAACGCTTGAAATTATGTAATCCGATTTATCAGGAGACTGCCAGTTATGGACACATGGGACGCAAACCCGAAGTAGTGAAAAAAGTGTTCACTTCGAATTATTGGCCTACAGTTGAGAGAGAAGTGGAACTTTTTACCTGGGAAAAACTGGACTATGTCGATGAAATAAAGCGGGTATTCAAAGAGTTTAAGAAACCGCTCTCATAAGAGAGGTGTCTCTGGACATTGAAGTTGTAATTTGAACTGTGTCAGCGAAGAAAAAGAATAAAGTATGGACTTTGCTGACACAGTTTTTCAAAAGAATCTGGAATATAAATTGGAAAATCTATTATTAATCCTTTATTTTGTTCGGTAAAACAACGGAAGACACAGTGAGCGAACAGAAAGATTTTTTGCAACGTTTTAATTTGAAAGACGAACAAGCTTATCATAAACTCTTTCAGCAATTTTATAGTTATCTTGTCCTTTTTGCAGAACGCAGAGTGGAAAATCACAAGGTGGCTGAAGATATCGTGCAGGAAATCTTTATCAACATCTGGGAAAGTAACAAACAATACAATTCTATCAACGGATTTAAAGCTTATTTGTACGAAGCCGTCTCGAACCGTTGTGCAGATTACTGGAAACACCGGGCAGTCGAAGAAAAATACACGGCACATGTGCTTTATGAACAAAAACTACCCGATTTTTCAGTGCAAGAGGAAGAAATATTGCGGGAGTTGTACGCAGCTATCGGTGAATTGCCGCAACGTAGCCAGGAGGTCATTCTTTTATCTTTAGAAGGTAAGAAAAATCAGGAAATAGCCCAACTGCTGAATCTGTCTGTGCTTACTGTCAAAACCCATAAGAAAAATGCTTTCCGTTATTTAAAAAATCGACTGCAAAATCTGGTGCTGTTAGTTATGATTATGCAGATTTCTAAAAAAGATATCCTGCCATCATGTTCCGGCTAACCGGTAAGTTATGACAGGATCTGATGTTCTATCCGGCTTGAAGCTCTATTTCTTATTTTACCTGAGCCGGCATCGGAAGGGGTGGTCTGTCCGGTACGGTATAGTCGGCCGGTAGTTCATATTGGTCATGTTCAAGGAAGTGATTGCCCAACTCCCTCATACCGGCGGCGTTATATTCACATACATTCAGGCGGAACAGAAGCCATTGTACAATAGCATACCGGCGGAATAACACGTGTCGTCGGCCTTTCAAGCCTCCGGCAAAGAGAGCAGGTATCCGGGAGCGAAATCCGCCTATTATACTTCACAGTGAACCGCTTGAAGAAATTCAGGTCTTTCAGCGATTAATTAACCCATAGATAAACTAACCTGTTGCGGATGATTTGCCGGTCTGAAAAGCTTCAGGTTAGGGATTATTCCTTATTCATCTCCTATTCACGCCCTATATACATACATCGGGGATAAGGTGTGAATAGGGTATGAATAGGGGGTGTAACGGTTATGTTGCCTGTCTTCACCCTGTTTTCTCCCTGTGTGGAGCGTTGTTTCTGTGTTTTTTGCAAACCTTTTGACGGATTCTTTTCTTTCCGGAAAAAATTGACATATTTGTAAATACTAAGAGAGGGTGTGTCTGACATACCCTCTCTTGATGATGTTTGTTCAGGGGTTAACTCTATTTTACTCCACCATCCGGGCTGGCATCGGAAGGGGAGGCCTGTCCGATACGGTATAACTGGCCGGTAGTTCATATTGGTCATGTTCAAGGAAGTGATTGACCGCCTTTCCCATGCCCGCGGAGCTATATTCATATACATTCAGGCGGAACAAAAGATATTGTACAATAGCATACCGGGAAGCAACATTGAAATAAGGTACGTTGTTTATCATACAACTCTCTTCTTCACAATGATAAACAAATGCCTGGTTAGTTGCATCACTGAGGCATCCGTAACCTCCGTCAGCAGGTTTCAATACTTCGCTATAACGATCTGTGTTTCCATTTAAAAAACTCCAGTAATACTGTGGAAAATTAATCAGTGCCGCATTTATAGGTAGCCCCAGATTATAACAATATAGCCTGCAATTTCTATAATTATTTATTAAAGTTTTATCTTCAGTAGTAAACAACTGTTCGGTAGACCATTCGTCTCCCAGTTTTCCGATAGCGTGTCCACCGACTTCATGCAGGAAAATGTTGGTAAATCCTCCCGGTAGTTGCGCATCTCTGTTCAGGGGAACATAACTGACTGTCCTGTAATCGGTATCATTCTTATCAGTCGGGTCGCCATACCAATAGGTTGAGCCTCCATAACGTTCGTCATTAACCAATACAATGATAACAGAATTTGTTTTCAGTATGTCGTCATCCATTCCCAGAATTTGGTTCGCATAATTGAAAGCCCTTGTATTGCTTCCAATTATGCGGTGGTTCTCTTCGTTAAAGTAACTGAATAATGCTGTATTTCCTGACTCGGAAGTTCCGGCTCCCCGTTCTTTCGATTCGCAAGCCACCGACCAGACATTGAAATATTCCTTGTAGGTTTTATAGGGTTCGACAGCAAATAAGGCCTCACAAGCTTCTTCTACCGCCAAGTCGAATACTCCCGTTTCTGCAATCAGATCATCGGGCGTAAAGCCATCTCCCAAAAAAATCAGGTTAAAACCGTTTTCGGGGTCCCGTTCACCATAGTGTTTCCGTATGTGTCCGTCCACACGGATTCCTCCTTCTTGGGAAGCAGTTAATTTCAATGTACGTACACCGTATTTCAAACGAATGGTCGTAGATCTTCCTTTCTTTTGACTATTATCTGTGGTTGTAAAAACCAGTTCGGCATCTCCTGAACCTATGGTATCTGCTACTTG
>NZ_LARL01000160.1:0-1154 GCF_000980295.1 Odoribacter sp. N54.MGS-14
ATCAAACAGGATTAGATACCCTGGTAGTCCACACGGTAAACGATGAATACTCGCTGTTTGCGATATACTGCAAGCGGCCAAGCGAAAGCGTTAAGTATTCCACCTGGGGAGTACGCCGGCAACGGTGAAACTCAAAGGAATTGACGGGGGCCCGCACAAGCGGAGGAACATGTGGTTTAATTCGATGATACGCGAGGAACCTTACCCGGGCTTAAATTGCAGATGAATTACGGTGAAAGCCGTAAGCCGCAAGGCATCTGTGAAGGTGCTGCATGGTTGTCGTCAGCTCGTGCCGTGAGGTGTCGGCTTAAGTGCCATAACGAGCGCAACCCTTGTTGTCAGTTACTAACAGGTTTTGCTGAGGACTCTGACAAGACTGCCATCGTAAGATGTGAGGAAGGTGGGGATGACGTCAAATCAGCACGGCCCTTACGTCCGGGGCTACACACGTGTTACAATGGGGGGTACAGAGGGCCGCTACCACGCGAGTGGATGCCAATCCCCAAAACCTCTCTCAGTTCGGACTGGAGTCTGCAACCCGACTCCACGAAGCTGGATTCGCTAGTAATCGCGCATCAGCCACGGCGCGGTGAATACGTTCCCGGGCCTTGTACACACCGCCCGTCAAGCCATGGGAGCCGGGGGTACCTGAAGTGCGTAACCGCGAGGAGCGCCCTAGGGTAAAACTGGTGACTGGGGCTAAGTCGTAACAAGGTAGCCGTACCGGAAGGTGCGGCTGGAACACCTCCTTTCTGGAGAGGACGAAAGATCGATAAGGTTTTTGTTCTTGTACTGCTGGTGTTGTTTATTTCAAGATATGATTCCGTAATGATACGGAAGAGAGAAAGTAAGAAGCCGGGTCTAATTAAACAGACTAGGTTGAACTTAGTCCTATAGCTCAGTTGGTTAGAGCGCTACACTGATAATGTAGAGGTCGGCAGTTCAACTCTGCCTGGGACTACGAACGGAATCAAGTTCGGGGGATTAGCTCAGCTGGCTAGAGCATCTGCCTTGCACGCAGAGGGTCAACGGTTCGAATCCGTTATTCTCCACTCCATCGGAAACGTAAGAAACGAAGATGAACGATCTATGACATATTGTACAAGCAAACAGTAATTTTAGTAGTAAAGAGCTGAAAGTATATATCATCCCGC
>NZ_LARL01000008.1:0-84199 GCF_000980295.1 Odoribacter sp. N54.MGS-14
CTTTCTCCTCCCTTTCCGCTACGCTCCAAGGACGGAGGAAGAGGGGGATGGTGTTGCACTTCTATCTTGACGGTAGCGGGTAAACGACATCATAAGTTATCTCAGGAGAATATTCAGGAACACTCAGATGGAAGTTTTAAATTTAGTACTGGTCTATTTGCAGAATCTTATGCATGCCGATGTGACTATTCATAAAGAGGAAACAGATCAGGTTTGGTTTAATGAAGCCCGGAGTATAAGTGACTTTAACAGTCATTTGATGATCGGGGAGATTATGTGCACTTCGTTTTTAGCGGATTGGGTCGAACGGGCCGGTAAAGATCCGGTGTTGATGAAAGTGATTATGGAACGCTTTAACCAGTTTAATCAATTGTATCGTTATGACGACAATTTTGGCTGGACCCATCGGTATCTGACAATCCGCGAGCAGGGAGCCCTGCTTGCCCTGAACGATTTGCCTGCAGTTACCCGGGAAACGATCGCCCGTTATCTGATTTTACAGCATACCTCCCTGGAACGTCAGCAAAAATTGTTTTATTGTCGCGAATCGTTTCTGAAACAGGAGTATAAATTGAGATTGACTCCGACAGAATTGTTGGAACTTTCGTTGTCTTTGCTGGCTTCCGGAAAATTGGAAGGTGATAGTAAAAGTGTCACACAAATCGGTACGGTGCGTTTTTTGGCCGATTGTCTGGGACTCGATTTCCCGGCTAATTATGATTCGCTGATGTACCAATTGAAGGAGAGAGAACAGCTGACTAAATTTATGGACGAATTACGCCAAAGCCTGATCGCTTATCTGCGAAAGAAAAATGGTTGATTGTAAGCTTTTGAGAATGAATAGGGGGGATATAGGGGAAAATTATGTGGCCGTACACTATGATAACGATTATACTTGTCGTATATTTTTGTATTATTATTACAGTAGTAGAATGACGACTGTAATTGCAATTCAAAGTCTGAGGAATATGGCCGGAATAAAACGACAAAAGCAAAATTCAACAATAACAGAGATACAGATTGTCTATCGTTATAGGGGGAAATGCAGGGAAACAGATTGGGAGGAAAAGGTGTTGAAGTGGTTACTTATAATTGCCTTGCTATGGTTATTCGATTGATTATTAAAATCCTGCGGGTAGGTTTTAGCCTGACCCGCAGGATTCGAAGTTTATTTTTCCAGCTCTTTCCAGACTAAAGCAGCAGCTCCGTAAATGGCGACATTCTTAGTCAGTTTAGAAGGTAAGATTTTGACTTTATTGCTATAAATCTTCAAAAGATTCATTTCCATATGATCTTTTACCGGTTCGAAAAGCAGGTCGCCGGCTTTGGCCAGGCCTCCCATCAGGAAGATGGCTTCTGGGCTGGTGATGGCAACGGCGTTGGCCAAAGCTTCACCCAGCATTTTTCCGGTATATTTGAAAGTATTGATAGCGATCATATCGCCTTTTTGTGCAGCTTCGCTTACGATTTTCGCATTCATTTCATTGAAAGGGATGGATCTCAATTCGCTCGGATAGTTATATTTAGCCATCATTTTATAAGCGGTGCGTTTTACTCCCGTGGCAGATACATAGGTCTCCAGACAACCGCTACGTCCGCAACCACATTGGCGGCCGTTGGGAGAAACGATGGTATGACCGAGTTCTCCGGCAAAGCCGTCGTGTCCGTAAACCAATTCGCCGTTGACTACGAATCCACTACCCAGACCGGTACCTAAAGTGACCATGATGAAATTTTTCATCCCTTGGGCACCGCCGTAAATCATTTCACCGATAGCTGCAGCTTTGGCGTCGTTGTTCAGATAAACCGGCAGTTCGGGATAGTATTCTTTCATCATATCGCACAAAGGAATGACATCGTGCCAAGGCAGGTTCGGTGCAAATTCGATCGCTCCTTTGAAGTAATTACCATTGGGTGCTCCGATTCCGATTCCTACAAAGTTGACTTCCTGGCGGATAGGATCCAGTACTTTTTCGATTTCCAGATATAATTCTTTCAGATAATCGTTGATATCTTCATGTTTAGCTGTCGGGATGTTCCCTTCTGTAAGGTAGTTCCCTTCTCTGTCGATAAAACCAAAAGCGGTGTTGGTACCACCGATGTCAATCCCTAAAGCGACGTCTTTTTTCATGATCTTGTGATTTAATTAGTAGTGCAAATATAGCCCTAATATTTAAAAATCAATTCTCCTCCCCGGACAATTTCAGCATGTTCGAGCTGGATATTGTCGATTCGTAACCCGTTCGGTTCTATTTTCCGGATAGGAACCTCTATGGAATGCCGGCCTTCGACTTTGAGGGTAAAAGTTTTTCCCTCTGTCGGTTTGCTCCGGATCTACCTGACCGTTGTATCCGGAAGTGCCGATGAACAGATTGACCGGAATATCCTGCCGGATATGGGCTGCAGACTGTAAAAAGGATTGCAACGATAGAAAATCAACTGATTTTCATGTCCGTGTTACTATTTCTGACGATTTATTTCCGGCATTGTTTTTAGCGTTATTCAAAAATTCTTTCGGGGGAACTCCGAATTGTTCTTTAAAACATTTCGTGAAATAAGAAGAAGAACTGAACCCGACCAATTCGTAGATTTCGTTGATCCGGTATTCCTGTTGTAAAAGCAATTCGGCAGCCATCTTCAAACGGATTGTCTTCAGGTAGTCGTTGGGCGACATACCTGAGATCCCTTTGATTTTCCGATAGAAATTCGAACGGCTCATACACATGATTTCTGCCAGTGTGTCGATAGAGAAAGTCGGTTCCTGCAGGTTCTTTTGAATTTCAGCATCCAGACGTTCGATAAATTCTTTGTCTTTGGGCGAAATAGCCATCGTTTCGGCTGTAACCAAAGGTGAAGAAGCGAAAAGCTTCCGTAGTTTCTGACGGTTTTGCAACAGATTGTCTATTTGAGTCTTCAAATGTTGTACAGAGAAAGGTTTTTCGATGTAAGCATCCGAGCCGTATTGAAGTCCTTTGATTTTATCGTCGGTCGTAGTCTTGGCGGTTAAAAGGATAACCGGAATGTGACAATATTGAGGGTTGTTCTTGATGCTTTCACACAGGCTGTAACCGTCCATCTCCGGCATCATGATATCGCTGACTACCAGATCGACGTTTGCTTCCTTTAGAATGACGAGTGCCTCTTTCCCGTTCCGGGCCATCAGGATGCGGTAATATTTATTCAATTGTTCGGCTGTCAGGCTCAGCAATTCGGTGTTGTCTTCTGTTAAAAGAATACTATAGCTGCCTTTCCCTTCAAGAGTCTGGAGTTCTTTGCCCGTATCGCTTACCGGAGAGGTCAACAGTTCCAGTTTTACCTGATCGTCTTCTTGGGTATTTTCTTGCAACAGAGGAATATGGATAATAAATGTAGTTTTCTGTGTTTGTTCGTCCAGATAAAGTCTGCCGCCATGTTTTTCTGCCAGCAACTTGGCTAAAGGCAGGCCGATTCCGGTTCCGCCCCGGCTGTTGTCCGTTTGATAGAAGATTTCAAAAATTCTTTTCCTGTCCGAACGGGGAATGCCCGGACCGTTGTCGGATACCCGGATCTCGAAATATTCCTGCTCGGTTTGTAATGTCACTTCGATCTTATCGTGGGCATATTTCAGGGCATTGCTCAAGAGATTGCTGATGATCTTTGTCAGTGCTTCTTCATCCGCACAGCCGATATAAGGAGTTACGGGCAATTGGACATCCAGGGCGATATTTTTTAACTGGGCTGCCGGGGCAAAACGACTTACTATGTTGTGAAGTAATTCGTTTAAATTGTATTTTCTCAGTTTGAGTTTGAATTCATTTGTCTCTGTTTTCCTGAAATCCAGCAGTTGGTTGATCAGGTTGAGTAAAAGGTCCGTGTTTTGATTCATGGTAGTGAGGTATTTCCTCGTCTCTTCATTGCCGTCGCCGGATTGGATAATACTTTCCAGAGGCATTTTGATCAAACTTAACGGAGTACGGATTTCATGGGCTACTTGAGTGAAAAAGTTTATTTTGGTTTGATAGGTTTCTTTTTCCTGTTGTTGTCTGTATTGTTTCAGTAATTCTTCGTGTTGCTTCTTCACCCGCTTGGACCAGGATCTGAAAGTCATAACTCCCAGGAATAAGATTAAAATGGTATAAAACAGATAAGCCCAGCTGCTTTTCCAGAAAGGGGGAAGAATCTGTAAACTGATCGAGGAACCTTCGGTATTCCATAAGCCGTCGTTGTTCGAACCTTTCACCCGAAAAACATAATCTCCCGGTTGGAGGTTGGTGTATGAGGCTTCATTTTTACCATCGGTATAGATCCATTCTTTATCGACTCCTTCCAGCATATAGGCATATTCATTCTTGTCCGGAGCCTGATAACTGAGGGAAGCAAAAGTAAAACTGAAGGTATTCTGATCGTAGGGCAGCGTAATCGCAGAAGTTTGAGTAATGGACCGGGATAAAGGGGAGTCAGGAGTATCGGGCCCTATTTCCTGATTGAAAAGGCTGAACCGGGTGATGACTACTTCCGGTATATAAGTATTTTCCCGGAAATCTTCGGGATAGAAACAGTTGAATCCGTTGATTCCGCCGAAATAGAGCTTGTCGTCGTGAGCATGCAGGGAAGAATGGAAATTGAACTGGTTACTTTGCAACCCGTCGGCTTGCGTATATAGTTTCCATTTCCGGGTCTGAGGATTGATCGATAATAATCCGGCATTTCCGGCTATCCATAAATTTCCGGCTTTATCTTCTTCGATGGCATAAACCACCGGATTAGGCAATACCTGGTTTTCCGGATCGAAAGAAGCAAAAGTTTCGGTGTCGTAATCGAATGTACACAAACCGGCTCCTTCTGTCCCGAACCAGATGTTCTGCCGGCTGTCTTCGAAAATGGTGATGATACTGTTACTGGTTACAGATCCTTTTTGGTCGGGGTTATAGTTGTAATGTGTCCAGCTCTTATCCGGGTAATGATAGCGGAAAAGGCCGGTATTATAAGTCGCAATCCACAGATTGTTTCTGCTGTCTTCCAGGATGTCGTAGATGTGGGAAGTGGTTCCGACATCGGTGATGAGTGAAAAATCCCCGGTGGATGAATTGTAACGGTTTAATCCCCAGGCTGTTCCGATCAGGATAGTACCTTCCCGGTCTTTGTATATGGAGTAAATACTGTTGTCACTGATGGTTCGGATATCTCCGCGCGTATGCTGATGATTGACGACCCGTCCGGTGGTAAGATCCAGGATGTCCAGGCCTCTTGAAAAAGTGCCTATCCATAATTTCGGGCCGTCGAGGAATAAAGCATGGATATTGTGATAGCTGATACTGGCTCCCCGGGCTCCCGGCAGATAGCTCTTAATCTGGTTTGTTTTCGTGTTCAAATAGTTCAAACCACCGTCTTCTGTAGCTATCCAGATATTTCCCTGTGCATCTTCACAAAATTCACTGATGGCTTTACCGGAGATAGATCCCGATTGATAACGGGGAAAATAAGATTGGAAAGGTTTCAGGTTACGGGGCAGATAATTCACCCCTCCCAGGTTGGTGGAAATCCAGATACCGCCTTCCCGGTCTTTGAAGATATTGAAAATAGACTGATCACTCAGACTTTTCGGATTCGAAGGATCGTCCATTCGTAAAAACTGGTGGGTCGTCCGGTTGAAAAGGTACAGCCCGTTGTCCGCTCCTACGAGTAATTCGGTATCCGAATACACAAGAATACTACGGATATTGGTCACATTGGTCGTGCCGAACTGAGTGGGGAAAGTATGTATTCGATTACTTTTCAAATCCAGCATGTTCAGGCTGTTGGTGCCGAGACTGAACCATAAGGTATCGTTGTAGTAATAAAGTGCATTGGTTTCGTTATTTTGCTCCGTAGTCTGGAGGTCGGGAGAAAAGGAACGTTTATAGATTCCGTTAGGGGCGAAACAAATGATTCCTTCCTGCCGGGTGCCGATGTACATATCCCCTGAACCGGAGGAGGTAATGGATTTGATAAAAGAAGAATGTTGTGTATTTTGAATCAGAGTGTTGGTCTGGGGAGTATAGATAAACAATCCCTGTCCGAAAGTAGCTATCCAGATTGAGCCGTCGTGGCTCTGCTCTATATCGTAAACATTACTACTGATTAATACTCCGTCTTCCGTTTTATTGTCGAAAAATTCAAACTCTTCCTGCTGTGAATTGAAAATGTATATTCCCCGGTTTGTACCTACCCAAAGATTTTGTCTTTCATCTTCGAAAATGGTCCGGACAATATTATTTCCCAAAGAAGTACTGTCTTTCGGGATGTGGCGGAAAATTTTGAAGTTTTTCCCGTCGAAACGGTTCAAACCGTCACTGGTACCGAACCACATAAAACCTTGATGATCCTGTATTGTATACCATACTGTATTGTGAGACAGTCCGTTTTCTACCTGATACTTGACAAAAGAAAATTGATTGTAAGCATAAGATAGTACGGAATGTAAAAGCACGAAAAACAAACTAAGTATGATTTTCATAGGTACATCTTAGTGGTTTAAAACTGTTTTTACAAAGTAAACAATTGATTTTGGATTCTGCAAGAGCAGGAAATTGTTCTCTATTTATTCTTTGATTTTTAGAGTCGGATATATTTAGTTAATCTGTTGGTATTTAGTAGATTATGTATTTTATACAAACGTGTGCATGGTCAGATTTTGTAAAAAAAAGAATAGAGATTGCTATTTTCCTTTAAAAAAAATAGATTACTTTGTAATATACAATAGCTGCAATAAAAATTAGTAAAAAGATGAAAAGAATAAAAAATGTATTGATTTTTTTTCTGGCTATGGTAATGCTAGGAGCTTGCCGGGATAAAAAGTCTGAAAAAAAAGAGGAGGAGAATATACAGCAAGAAAATACATTTGTAAATCCGCTGAAAACGGAAGGTGCTCAATGTTGGGCGAATTATTACGATGGTTGGTATTATTACATGCAGGAGGCGGTCGATCGGTTGGAATTGTGGCGTACCCGGGATATTACGGATTTGGAACATGCGGAGCATAAAGTGATCTGGATACCGAAAGATCCGTCTAATGCTCATCATCTGTGGGGACCTGAAATTCATCCCATTGCAGGCAAATGGTATGTGTATTATGCTGCTTCCGACGATAATATGGATAATCATCAATTATTCGTATTGGAGAATAGTTCGGCAGATCCTTTCGAAGGTGAATTCGAGTTGAAAGGACGGATCAGTACGGATAAGAATAACAATTGGGCGATCCATCCGAATGTCTTCGAACACCGGGGAGAATGGTATATGACCTGGTCCGGTTGGCAGTCCCGTCGGGTGAGTACCGAACACCAATGCATTTATATCGCTAAGATGAAAAATCCCTGGACCCTGGAATCCGACCGGGTTTTACTTTCGAAGCCCGAGTTCGAATGGGAACGCCAATGGATCAATCCGGATGGAAGTAAAACGGCATATACGATTTATGTGAACGAATCCCCTCAGTTTTATAAAAGCCGGAAAGGGGATAAGATTTTCATCTTTTATTCTGCCAGTGGTACCTGGACTTGTTTTTATGCGGTAGGAATGTTGATGGCCGATGCCGACAGCGATTTGCTGGATCCGGATTCCTGGACGAAATCAACCCGCCCTGTGTTTAAACAGTGTCCGGAAAATAAGGTATACGGACCGGGACATGTCAGTTTTATCCCTTCACCTGACGGGAAAGAGGATTATCTTTTATACGACGCCCGAAGTGTAGAAAACGACCCTGCCGGTTCCCGGGATTCCAGAACACCCCGTTTGCAAAAGATCGAATGGGATAAGGACGGAATACCTTATTTAGGTGTACCTCTACCGCTTTCTGTCCGCTTGAATAAACCTTCGGGTTTATGAGTGAACGTCGGGGGCGAAATATAGAATAAGTGTAGAATAATTTTGGAAATCAGAACCGTAGAGGTGTGGTTGTTCAGGGAGATGAATATACAAAATATGTTTTAAAAAATATAGAAAGATTGTATTTCTAACTTTTTTTTGAATATCTTTCGCCATCGTTTGATTGGTGTATTTTGAATTATAATTTTTACATATGGTAACAAGGAGAGATTTTATTAAGAAAAGCGGCTTGGCTATAGCTGCTGCGGCGATGAGTGGTTCCCCTTTGAAGGCTATGATGGGAAATAACGGACAGGGAAGCGGTGCTTCTGCAGCTGCCGACGGTTATGTATGCCAACGTCCGAAACCCGAAGAACGTCATTTTACTTCAAAGGCCGTTGAAGAAGTGATCGCCGGAACGAAAAAGAAATTGAAAGATCCGAAACTGGCCTGGATGTTTGAAAATTGTTTCCCGAATACATTGGATACTACTGTTAATTTTAAGATGATCGACGGTAAACCCGATACTTTCGTGATTACAGGAGATATCGATGCCATGTGGTTGAGGGATTCAGGAGCACAGGTGTGGCCATATGTAGCTTTGTGTAAGAAAGATGAACAATTACGTCTGTTGATTGCAGGAGTGATTAATCGGCAGACCAAGTTAATCCAGATCGACCGTTATGCCAACGGTTTTACTCATGGAGCGGAATCGAGCGAATGGGCGACCGACCTTACCGAGATGAAGCCGTATGTGCACGAACGGAAGTGGGAAATCGATTCCCTGTGCTATCCGATCCGGCTGGCTTATCAATATTGGAAAGTGACCGGTGATACCAGTGTTTTCGATCAGGAATGGAAAAAATCGATGGCGTTGGTGCTGCAAACGTTTAAGGAACAACAGCGGAAAGACGGACACGGACCTTATAAATTCCAACGGAAGACCGAACGACAACTGGATACCTTGAATAATGACGGTTGGGGAAACCCTGTCAATCCGGTGGGATTGATCGTTTCTTCTTTCCGGCCTTCGGATGATGCAACGACTTTCGGTTTCCTTATTCCTTCGAATATGTTTGCCGTTGCCTCATTGAAACAATTGGCCGAGATTTCGAATAAGGTGTCGGGTGACAGTACTTTTGCTTCACAGTGTATGGCTTTGGCCGACGAAGTGCAGGCCGCTATCCATAAATATGCTATCGTAAACCATCCGAAATATGGGAAAGTATATCCCTTCGAGATCGATGGCTTCGGTAACAACTACTTTATGGACGATGCCAATGTGCCTAGTTTGCTGGCGATGCCCTACCTGAAAACTATCTCTGCGAAAGATCCGGTTTACCGGAATACCCGTAAATTGGTCTGGAGTCAGGATAATCCTTTCTTTTTCAAAGGAAAAGCAGGCGAAGGAATCGGTGGCCCTCATATCGGTTACGATATGATTTGGCCGATGAGTATTATTATGCGTGCATTTACTGCGGACAATGACGGTGAAATACGTCAATGTATCCGGATGCTGAGAGATACAGACGGTGGTACCGGATTTATGCACGAATCTTTCCACAAAGATAATCCGACTAAATTCACCCGGCATTGGTTCGCCTGGACGAATACCTTGTTCGGGGAATTGATTGTGAACCTGGTGGAGAATAAAAAGATTTCACTACTGAATAATCTATAAAACCAAATACTTATCCCTGTATTCCGGTATAGGAAATAGGGGGATAAAATTTGAAACTACACTTAATTTTTAACAGAATGGAACAAAAGAACAAGTTTATTTACATCTTGCCCGTAATGTTCGGTTTTTTCATTATGGGATTCTGTGATTTGGTGGGGATTTCTGTAACTTATGCGAAGGAGCAGTTCCAGTGGACCGAAACACAAGCCGGCTTTTTGCCGTCAATGGTATTTTTGTGGTTTTTTATCTTGTCTGTACCTACAGCCATGTTAATGAACCGGATAGGACGAAAAAATACAGTATTATTGAGTATGCTGTTCACTTTCGCCGGCATGGTATTGCCTTTCATTGATTTCAGTGAAACCTCCTGTTATGTTGCGTTTGCCTTATTGGGAATCGGTAATACCATTCTGCAGGTATCTTTGAATCCGTTATTGGCGAACGTTGTACAGGGAAAAGGGTTGACCAGTAGTTTGACGGCAGGGCAGTTTGTAAAAGCCATTTCTTCCTTTGTCGGACCGCTTTTGGCTGGATATTGTTCGGCTGCTTTAGGAAACTGGGCGCTGATGTTCCCGATTTATGCCGTGGTTACTTTGATTTCCTCCGCTTGGTTGTTCCTGACTCCGATTCAGAGAGAGAAGGTCGAAGGAGAAACCTCCTCTTTTCCTGCAACTTTAAAATTGCTGGGAGATAATAAAATTTTATTGTTATTTTTTGGTATTTTGTGTGTCGTTGGCTTGGACGTGGGAATGAATACATTGACTCCGAAATTGTTACTCGAACGAGTTCCGGGGATTTCTACCGAAAGTGCAGGATACGGTACAAGTTGGTATTTTGCTGCACGTACGATAGGTACTTTTTGTGGTGCTTTCCTGTTGGCCAAATTATCTGAAAGAGGCTATTTCCGGATCAATATGATCATTGCTATGATTGCGGTTTGTGGGTTGTGGTTCGCTACCGGCCAGGCTGCAATTCTTACTTTGGTTTGTATTATCGCTTTCGCGGCTTCCAGTATCTTCGCCGTGGTTTATTCTATGGCTATTCAGGCACGTCCCGAAAAAGCGAACGAAATTTCCGGTTTGATGATTACGGGGGTTGCCGGTGGTGCTATCGCTCCTCCATTGATGGGGATCTGTGCCGATGCTGTCGGCGGACAAGGTGGTTCAGTTACTATTATTGCTATTTGTACTGCTTACCTGTTATTCTGTTCTTATGGAATTAAAGTAGCTAAGAAATAAGTTGAATATTATTGAATGGCTTTTAACTAAAAGTCCTGGAGAATTGAAGATTCTTCAGGACTTTTTATTTACAGGAGGAGTCTGCCGCTCTCTATTTTTTCTTCCGGCTTCTGCCTACCACTTGAATACTGAGTTCATATAGGAAATAGAGAGGTATAGAGACCAGTAATAAAGTGAAGACATCCGAAGTTGGGGTGATGATCGCTGCTATGACCAGGATACCCACTAAAGCATATTTCCGGTATTGTTTCAGCATGGGAGCGGTGATCAGTCCTAATTTAGACAAAAAATAAGCGATAATAGGGATTTCAAAAGCTGCTCCCAGCAATAACGAGAGCATGGTAAAACTGCTGATGTAGGAAGAGATCGATATTTTATTGACTACAAGTTCACTGACCTGATAGGTTGCCAAAAAACGGAAAGAAAGCGGAAAGATCACGAAATAATTGAGCAAGATGCCGGTAATAAATAGGAAAAACCCCGGAATCATAATTTTCAGGCAGGTTTTACGTTCGGCTTCATGTAGGGCCGGACTGATAAAACCGAACAACAAATAAATGATGTAAGGAGAAGCGAGCAACAAACCGGCATAAAACGCAGTGCTCATATGAATCATGAATTGTGAGGTCAACTGGATATTGATCAGCTCTACATGAAAGTCTTCTACTTGCAGGGAAGGCATGGAAAAATCGGCCGCCAGTCGGTTGAAAAAACGATAGAGAATAAAATCCGACTGCTGTGGAGCCAGGACGATATCGAAAAGTAATTCTTTATTCAGAAAAGCTATACAAGCCAAAAGGATAACGGCTATGGCAATACGAAAAAATACCTTTCTGAGTTCATCCAAATGATCCCAGAAAGTCATCTCTTTCTCATTTGCTTCCTGCATGCTTTTAAAAGTTGAGAATTACTTTTTATCGTTATTATCGGGATTCAAATCATTTTCAACGCCATTCATGCCGTCTTTGAAACTTTTTACTCCTTTCCCCAAACCTTTCATCAATTCAGGTATTTTCCGGCCTCCGAAAAGTAACAACACAATCAACGCAATAAAAAGAATTTCTTGTCCACCCAAACCAAAAATCAATAATCTTTCCATTTTTTAATTTATTTATCGCACAAATTTAATGATTTCTCCCGGATTTTTCTAAGCTTATGGTTATTTTAGAACTATTTTTGTTCATTACGAATAAGAGATCGTGATTCAATTGCTATACTCCATGCTAAAGTTTATGAAATAATTTTTGGGAGATATTGATTTTATTTCTATTTTTGCAATATATTTCAATTCCATCCGACTCTGTGCGGATGATTATACTTACAAATCAATAAAATCCATAGCATCATTTCTATGTATGACATTCTGGAACTAAATGACAAATTGCTGGCAGATTTGCGGCAGATTGCTAAAACGTTAAATATCAAAAGAGTAGAGTCTTATAAAAAACAAGAACTAATCTATAAAATATTGGATCAGCAGGCTTTAGTGGCTGCTCAGTCTGAACCTGTTGTAGAGCCTGCTGCTCCCGAAGCCGCTGCTCCGGTTGAAAAAAGAGAGAAAAAACCGAGAATCCGGGTAGTTCGTCCCGGAGTAGAGAAAGTAGGTGACTCTAAAGGTGGGGTACAAAAATTCGCCCGTCGCGAAGAGAAGAAAAAAGGAGAAGTAAAGAAGGAAGAGGTGAAAAGCGAAGAGATAAAGAACGAGGAACCGCTGCGTGAAGAAGTAAAAAAGGAAACTCTAAAACAGGAAGAACCTAAAAAAGAAGAACGCCGCCGCGAAGATTTCCGGCAGAATCAAAATAACCGCGAAGAAAAATGGAGCGGAGGACGTAAAGAATTTGCCCGGAAGCCTCAGAATAATCCCCCAAAAGAGCGGGCTAATCGTTTTGTACATGAGGATATCATAGAAAAAGATCTGGATTTCGGAGATGTGATCGAAGAAGAATTCGATAAAGAAAATTACGATTACCAAGGTGAACGCGAAAACGATACGATACAACCGGAATTAGTAGAAGTACAGGAAAACCGGTATGAGGAAAACCGTCAGGAACCTGCGATTGGAAATGGAAACGGAAATACTAATCCGAACCGGATGCGGTTTGATAAGCGCGATAAATATTATGAATTCGAAGGTATTATTCTGAATTCGGGTGTATTGGAAATTATGCCCGATGGATATGGCTTTTTGCGTTCCTCGGATTACAATTACCTTAACTCTCCCGATGATATCTATGTTTCGCAAAGCCAGATCAAGTTGTTCGGTTTGCAAACCGGAGATACCGTAGAAGGAACGGTACGGCCGCCGAAAGAAGGAGAGAAGTATTTTCCTTTGATCAAGGTGGAAAAAATAAACGGGAAAACTCCCGATGCAGTCCGGGATCGTATTCCTTTCGATCACCTGACTCCTCTGTTTCCGAATGAGAAATTCAATATTACCGGTAATGGAAAAGCTACCATTTCTACCCGAGTTGTAGATATGTTCGCTCCGATCGGTAAAGGACAGCGCGGTCTGATCGTCGCTCAGCCTAAAACCGGTAAAACCGTATTGCTGAAAGAGATTGCCAACGCGATCGCTGCGAATCACCCCGAAGTTTATCTGATCATCCTGTTGATCGATGAACGTCCTGAGGAAGTAACAGACATGGCACGGAGCGTAAGAGCCGAAGTCATTTCTTCTACTTTCGACGAACCGGCAGAAAGACACGTCAAGGTGGCCAATATCGTTTTGGAAAAAGCCAAAAGAATGGTGGAATGCGGACATGATGTGGTGATCCTGCTGGATTCTATCACCCGTTTGGCACGTGCTTACAATACGGTATCGCCCGCTTCCGGTAAAGTTCTTTCCGGTGGTGTAGATGCCAACGCTTTGCATAAACCGAAACGCTTCTTCGGAGCTGCCCGGAATATTGAGGGCGGTGGATCGCTGACTATTTTAGCTACGGCTTTGACCGAGACCGGCTCGAAGATGGACGATGTGATTTTCGAAGAATTTAAAGGTACCGGTAATATGGAATTGCAATTGGATCGTAAGCTTTCCAATAAACGGATTTATCCGGCTGTGGATATTACTGCTTCCAGCACTCGTCGCGAAGATTTGTTGCTCGAGGAATATACCCTCAACCGCATCTGGATTCTGAGAAACTACCTGACCGATATGAACTCTGTGGAAGCAATGCAGTTTGTGAAAGATCGGCTTGAAAAAACAAAATCGAACGAGGAATTCCTGATTTCGATGAATGATAAATAAGAAATTAATTTCAATACTTTTTTAAAAGTGCCGGGAGTTTTTTACTTCCGGCACTTCTATTTTTTGTGGAAAAATTCTTTTTTACTTTCAGATTGTAAGTCAAAATATACTCTTACAATAAAATATACTATTCTTATCGTTTTTTACTGCTCATTTGTATATTTGTAATAAGTCTAAATAGCACTTTGTTGATAAAATTGCAATCTCCAGATTGCAATATATTTATTTTTCTTCTATCTTTGTATGGCAAAATTGTAAGAATGAACAGTTTAGTATCGACACATATAGCTCTTTTACAGGATCGGGTATCTTCTATCCGGCGGGGATTGATGGACCGGATCGATCGGAATAGCCGTCTGATTGCGGTAAAAGGAAGCCGTGGAGTAGGAAAAACGAATTTTCTGCTGGATTACAGTAAAGAATATCATCCGCAGGATAATACCTGTCTGTATGTGAATGTCAACAATCTGTTTATCGTTAACGACGGATTGTTTCATTTTGTAGAGCATTTTTATAAGTTAGGAGGGAAAGTGTTGTTGTTGGATCAGGCCCATAAATACCCCGAGTGGGATAAAGAATTGAGGGCTTGTTACGATGCTTTCCCCGATTTGCAGATTATTTTTACGGCTTCATCAATCGTCAGGATCAAATCGAATGCCTATCTGAAAGGGATTGTCGATATGTATAATCTGAGTGGGTTGTCTTTCCGCGAATTTCTGGAATTAGAAACCAATCAGACTTTTCCGGTTTATTCTTTTGCAGATATGGTCGAACGGCATGAGGAAATCGTCGAGGATATCCTGAAACATGTACGCCCTTTGGCTTATTTTAATAATTATCTGGAATACGGCTATTATCCGATTTATCTCGAAGAGAAATCACACATCGATTATTTGCTGAAAAATATCAATCTGACACTGGAATTCGATATTCCCTATGCCAGCCAGATCGAGTTGAAATATTTAGTGAAGTTGAAACAATTGCTGTATATCGCTGCTAAAGATAATACCTGTAATGTGAATATCAGCAAGTTGAGCGGACTGATCGGCGTGTCGAGGGCTACTGTGCTCAATTATCTGAATTACATGAAAAATGCGCGTTTGCTGACTTTATTGTATGATACGGATAATGACGATGATTGTGGGAAAAAGCCAAAAAAATTGTATATCCATAATCCGAACTTGCTGAATGCAGTCTGTCTGGAGGATGTGGATACGACTGTGTTAAGAAAATCGTTTTTTCTGAGTCAGTTATGTCCGATGAGCCGTATTACTTATACCGAACGTGCCGATTTTTTGGTAGACGGTAAGTATCGGATTGCGGTTTGCGGAGAAGGGGAAGGACAGAAATTCGATTCCTCTTTGGTAGTTATGGAAGACATGATCGAACGGGGCAAAGGGAATATAATGCCGCTTTGGTTGGCGGGGTTTACTTATTAAGGTTAAAAGCTATAGGCTGAGGGCTGGAATAAATATAGAGTAATAACAAGATAAATTGGACACCGGAAAAGGGGTTCAATTTGGAATTAAATAAATTTAATTTTATAACGATGGCAAAAGAGAAAAAATTTATCACTTGTGATGGTAACGCTGCTGCTGCACATATTGCGTATATGTTCAGTGAAGTATCGTGTATCTACCCGATCACTCCATCTTCACCGATGGCTGAGAACGTTGACGAATGGGCGGCTAAAGGAAGAAAGAATATGTTCGGGGAAACCGTTCGTGTCATTGAGATGCAGTCTGAAGGCGGTGCTGCCGGTGCTGTTCATGGTTCACTGCAAGCCGGTGCCCTGACTACTACCTATACCGCATCACAGGGATTGTTGCTGATGATTCCGAATATGTATAAGATTGCCGGAGAATTGTTGCCTTGCGTATTTCATGTAAGTGCGCGTGCTTTGGCTGCTCATGCATTGAATATTTTCGGAGATCATGCCGATGTATATGCTGCTCGTCAGACCGGATTCGCTATGTTGGCTTCAGGTTCTGTACAGGAGGTAATGGATCTGTCTGCCGTTTCTCACCTGACAGCTATCAAATCACGGGTTCCGTTTGTGAACTTCTTCGATGGTTTCCGTACTTCTCACGAAATCCAGAAGATCGAAGAATTGCAGATGGAAGATATCAAAGGATTGGTGGATATGGATGCTTTGCAGGCTTTCCGCGATCGTGCACTGAATTCTGAAAATCCGGTTACCCGGGGAACAGCTCAGAATCCCGATATCTATTTCCAGGGACGTGAAGCTTCGAATAAATTCTATGATGCCGTACCGGATATGGTGGCTGACTATATGGATAAGATCAGTGCGATCACCGGTCGTAAATATCGTCCGTTCGATTACTATGGAGCTGCCGATGCAGAAAATATCATCATCGCTATGGGATCGGTTACCGAGACTATCCGTGAGGTGATCGACTATGAGAATGCAAACGGTCAGAAAGTGGGTATGATTGCAGTTCACCTGTATCGCCCGTTCTCTGCTAAATATTTTATGGAAGCTGTTCCGGCTACGGTTAAACGGATTACAGTGTTAGACCGTACCAAAGAACCGGGAGCTAACGGTGATCCTTTGTATCTGGATGTGAGAGATATCTTCTATGGTCAGGCTAATGCTCCGGTGATCGTAGGTGGACGTTACGGTATGGGATCTAAGGATGTTACTCCTTCTCAGATTATTGCCGTTTACAAAAATATGGAACGTAACGAACCGAAAAACCAGTTTACGATCGGTATCGAAGATGACGTTACCTTCCGTTCTCTGCCTGCTGAAGCAGATGTTAAAATGACTCCTGCCGGAACTTATGAAGCTAAATTTTATGGGCTGGGATCCGATGGTACGGTCGGGGCGAACAAAAATTCGATCAAAATTATCGGTGGAGCTACCAATAAATATTGTCAGGCTTATTTTGCTTACGATTCAAAGAAATCAGGCGGTTTTACGGCTTCTCACCTGCGTTTCGGTGATTGTCCGATCCGTTCTACTTATTTGATTACTACTCCTGATTTCGTGGCTTGTCACGTACCTGCATACATCCATATGTACGATGTATTGAAAGGACTTCAGAAAGGTGGCTCTTTCCTGTTGAACTCTATCTGGGATGAGGAAGAGACTAAAAAACACCTGCCGAACCATATGAAACGCTATCTGGCAGAAAACGAGATCAATTTTTATATCATCAACGGAACGAAGATCGGCCAGGAATTAGGGTTGGGCAACCGTACGAATACCATCATGCAGAGTGCATTCTTCAAAATTACCAATGTTATTCCTTATGAAGTGGCTGTCAGCGAAATGAAACACGCTATCGACAAGTCATACGGTAAGAAAGGTGAGGCCATTGTCAATATGAACTATGCAGCTGTTGACGCAGGAGGTAAAGAAGGTAACCTGATAAAGGTAACTGTTCCTGCCGAATGGAAGAACCTGCCGGATGATGAGATCAAACACGATGAAAACCGTCCGGAATTTATCCGCAATATCGTCGATGTGATGAATGCACAGAAAGGGGATGACCTGCCTGTCAGCGCATTCAACGGTTATGAAGACGGTACTTTCCCTGCCGGAACCGCTAAATTTGAAAAACGCGGAATTGCTGTAAACGTGCCCGAATGGCAGGTAGAAAACTGTATTCAGTGTAACCAGTGTGCTTATGTTTGTCCTCATGCTGCTATCCGTCCGTTCCTGATGAGCGACGAAGAGCTGGCTGCAGCTCCTGCAGGTACTCAGGCTAAACCGGCTATCGGTAAAGAATTGGCCGGTTATAAATTCCGGATTCAGGTATCTCCGCTCGACTGTACCGGTTGCGGTAACTGTGCCGATGTATGTCCGGCCAAGACCAAAGCTTTGGTGATGAGACCGCTGGAATCTCAGATGGTGGAAGAAAACCGCTGGGAATATATGGATAAAAAAGTAGGATACAAGAAAGTAGTTGAACCGAATAATGTGAAAAATTCACAGTTCACTCAGCCGTTGTTCGAGTTCTCCGGTGCTTGTGCCGGTTGTGGTGAAACTCCTTATATCAAACTGATTTCTCAGTTGTTCGGAGAACGGATGATGGTGGCCAATGCTACCGGATGTTCCTCTATCTATGGAGGTTCTGCTCCTTCTACTCCTTATTGTACCAACTATGAGAGCGGACGTGGACCGGCCTGGGCGAACTCATTGTTCGAAGACAATGCTGAATTCGGATTCGGTATGGCCGAAGGGGCTAATCGTCTGCGCGAACGGGTAAAACGGTTGGCTGAAGAAAATCTGAATAGCTTCTCTGCCGATACTCAGGCGGCTATCAATGCCTGGATCGAAGCTTACGAAGACGGCGACAAGACCCTGGCTACCAGCGATGCGATGGCTGCTGCTTTAGCTAAAGAAACAGCTCCTGCCGCTAAAGAGCTCCTGATCCTGAAAAACTACTTTACGAAGAAATCACAGTGGATTTTCGGAGGTGACGGATGGGCTTATGATATCGGTTACGGTGGTGTCGACCATGTCTTGGCCAGCGGTAAAGATGTAAATATTCTGGTGGTAGATACCGAGGTTTATTCCAATACCGGAGGTCAGTCGTCTAAATCTACTCCTGCAGGTGCTGTTGCTAAATTTGCTGCCAGCGGTAAACGGGTGCGTAAAAAAGACCTGGGTATGATGGCGATGTCTTATGGTTATGTATATGTGGCACAGGTGGCCATGGGTGCCAACCAGGCTCAGTATATGAAGGCGATCAAGGAAGCAGAGGCTTATCCCGGACCTTCTTTGATCATCGCTTATGCTCCTTGTATCAATCATGGTCTGAAAGCCAGCATGGGGAAATCACAACAGGAAGAGAAGAAAGCTGTAGAATGTGGTTACTGGCAGTTGTACCGCTACAATCCGATGCTTGAAATAGAAGGGAAGAACCCGTTCCAGTTAGATTCTAAAGAACCCGACTATACAAAATTCCGTGAATTCCTGATGGGAGAGGTGCGTTTCAACTCCCTGATGAAAGCTACTCCGGAAGAAGCAGAACGGTTGTTCCAGGCAACGGAAAACGATGCGAAATGGAAACTGAACGGCTACAAACGTTTGGCTGCTATGGAATACGGTAAGTAAATCCGGGCGAGCCTGTTTATAAGAAAGAGGTGTTGGAATCGACAAGTCGATTTCGACACCTTTCTTTTTTATTTTTCATTATATATATTATATATTTGTAATCCCTCTATTCTGTGTCCGGCCTTGTCAAAGTGAGTATTTATTTTGCGGAATGGTAGGGATACCATTGGTTCGGCGGTGGTGAAAGACGGGATGTTCGGGTTCGAGGGGCAAGTTTCAGAACCGTTTTACGGGTATATTTCCATTGAAAAGAAAGACGGAGAGTGGGGAGGTAAAGCCTTTAGCCTGTTTGTCGAGAATTCGGATATCCGGATCAATGGAGGGAAGATTTGTTTAAAGTACGAATCACAGGATCACAGTCGGAAGACCTGTATAATATTTAGGTAACAGATAGATTCCTTGTATGAAGAGCGGAATGAATTGTATACGAGATGTGGAGCGTATATTCGGGATATTTATACGAAGGTGTATTTTCGGAAAAATGTATCGCTCCGGGGATCGAAGTGGAAAAACAAAGTCAGGTTTTGGAAGAAAAGCTGGCCGAGCGTTGTAAGTTGGCCAAAGGAAGGCCCTGCGTCGACTTCAAAGTGGTGGATGTGAACGGAAAAGAGGGGATGTTTTCCGATTATGTGAAGTCGGGTAAGTATAATATGCTGGAAGTATGGGCGTGTGGCCATTGCCGGGTGGTAATTCCACACTGAACCTCGATCTGCTGCTGGAAACGCTTTACGGTGAATGATGCCGGTAAGGTATTTGTAAGGGGGGTGACGGGTTTGTCGTTCCCTGTTTAATTATAAATTCAGAAAATATGAGAACGTTTTGTTGTGTATTCTTGTTTTTCTTTTTATGTGCGGGAGGATATGCCCGGAAAAATACTCCTGCCGGACAGATTTTCTGGACAAAGCCCTGTTTACAAAGCCTGACGGGAAATGGAATTACGGTCAGCTGGCTGACTCATGTACCGGTATACAGCTGGGTGGAATACGGTACGGATACACTGGAGTTGAAGAAAGCCCGGACGATGCTCGACGGACAAGTAGTCTGTAACAATTACATCCATAAAATCCGACTGGAAAATTTGGAAGCGGGCGAGACCTATTATTACCGGGTTTGTTCCCGGGAAATCCTGAAGTATGGAGCTTATAGTAAAATTTTCGGCCATACAGCAGTTTCGCCGTTTTATTCTTTTCGGGTACCCGGTGAACGGGAGACCGATTTCACGGCTCTTATTTTCAATGATATTCATCAGGAATTTCCGACTATGGCCGCCTTGTGCAAACAGATCGAAGAAGTAGATTATGATTTTGTAATTTTTAATGGTGATATGCTCGATGCTCCGGGGTGTGAAGAAGAGGTCGTGGAAGCGTTCTCATTTTATCAAGGACAAGTGAGGGCAGAGGAAAAACCGGTGTTTTATTTACGCGGGAATCATGAAATCCGGAATGCGTATTCCCTTCATTTAAGACGGTTGTTATACTATATGGGAGATAAAACCTACGGTGCTTTTAATTGGGGAGATACCCGGTTCGTTCTGCTCGATTGCGGAGAAGACAAAACGGATGACCATTGGGTGTATTACGGATTGAACGATTTCAGTGGCTTTAGAGATGAACAGACAGAATTTTTGCGGCGGGAATTGCATTCGAAAGCCTTTCGGCAGGCCGGGAAAAAAGTGTTGGTGCATCATATTCCGCTTTGGGGAAACGAGACCGATTACACGCCTTGCCGGGAATTATGGGGCGATTTGCTGAAAAAAAATCCTGTCGATGTATCGTTGAATGCACATACCCACGTCTATGCTTACCATCCGGCCGGCAGTCTGGGTAATCCTTGCCCCGTAGTGGTCGGTGGAGGGTATGAATTGGACGAAGCCACCGTCATGATGTTAACCAGGAAAGGAGATATGTTGAAATTGAAAGTGTTGGATACGAAAGGACACATTTTGCAAGAACTTGAATTGTAGACGATTACTTAAAAATGGAAAAGCTTCTCGTATTTATATGTATTTTTATGAGATAAATGAGGTAAAAGCGACGTGTGGTGATTCCTGGATAACCGATCAGGAGGAAGCTTTGTTTTTATCTGTGTATGAATGGATAATCTGGATAGATTAATTGAGAAATTCTTTTATTTTTTGTAATAGAGTTTGTGCTTTTATCGGTTTTGACAAATAACCGTTGAAACCGTTTTCCAGAATTCTTTTTTCATCTTCGGTGAAAGCATAAGCCGTTACGGCGATAATGGGAATATCGGCCGATGATTTACGAATTTCCGAAGTGGCTTCATACCCATTCATTTCGGGCATCTTGATATCCATCAAAATAAGCTGAGGATGATGGCTTTGGAAAAACGCTACGGCTTCTCGTCCGTTTTGCGCATGAATCAAGCGATAGGTATGCTTTAAAAGGATCTCGATCAACAGATAATTACTCGCATTATCCTCTGCTACAAGAATTAAAGGCCTATCGTCAATGACATCTCCCATATAGATTTTATATCCTAAGTGCTTAAAAAGTGGTGAAAATAATCACAAAGTCAAAGGTACGATTAACCGGATAATAAATTCTTCGAAATAAAAAACGAAAAGTACAACGTGAAAAATAATTTTTGCATTGATTATGAATGATTTATCAAAAATGATTCCCGGTTAAAATAAGATGTAAAATTTATTTTTTAATGTTTGATTGTATCCAATTTAATCGTACGTTTTATTCATTCGGAAATTCTTGAAAAAGAAAGAATTGTATGGGAGAAGATGAAAGAATTTTGATCCGTAATTTCTTGCATAGTGCCCGTTTACCGGGGGAAGGATGTGTCAGTTTTGAATCCGTACATCGGGTATTATAAGGCGGCAGCGATAGCGCAAAAAGCCCACCGCGAAGGAATTACCTTGCGGCAGGCTGCGATCGGGTCGGGTGAGGTTACGGCAGAGGAGTTCGATCGCTGGGGCGACCCGGCCCGGATGGTGGGGGAAAGCTAATCGACGGCTTCCACACGGATGGCATCGACGTATAGCCCTTTACCTTCGACCGGATCCATGTAATTACGGATTTCTACCCGGAGCTTGGTGGCGTCCGCCGGTGCCCGGAATACTTTTCCGGCATAGGCATCGATATAGCCCGAAGTCTCGTATTGGTAACTCGGAGAATGAAGGGCGTCCGAAGGCAGGTTTTTACTGCCTTTCATCCAGGTACACCAGCTGCGCCATTTGACCTCGTGAGCGGGTGCATTGACGTACATCTTCAATTGGTAACATTGACCACCCGTCACAGGAATGTCCTGATAGAGGTAAGTTTTACCTTCTATTCTTACCGCTTTACTTCCCTCCTGGGTCGGAGAGGTGACGCTGACTATCCGGGGAGTATATTCTTTACTGGAAACATCTGCATTCCAGTGATCGGGAAGATCGTCAATAAAATCGCTTTCAAAGCTTCCGTTTAGAACGAGGTTCGTTCCATTGCCTACGCCTGTACAGGGACCTTGGGGCTTGTCGACTTCCCAATCCGCTTCCTGCAGGATCGTTTCATCCCAATCTGCGAGTCGGGTGGTGATATCCAACTCGCTGGTGGCAGCCGGGTCTTTGAAAATGGCTTTGATCTCCGTTATCCGGTTGGCTAATATGGATTCGATGGGATGCTCCGGAGTGACAAATACCATTGAATTGGAAGAAAGGGTCAGAATAGCCTTTTCTTTTGGGGGAAATACCAGCAAAGTCGTCACCGAAGTACCGTTCTCGTCCGGTAAACCGATATTTTTAGTGATAGAACAATCGCCTTTATATTCTCCGGTCAGACTCATCTTTTGAGAGATATTACTTAGATTGATTTGTAAATCGGTTAACCATTCGGGAATATTCTCGATGGTCACTCTCAACATTCCGACTTTTCGGTTGAGGTCGAAAACGGCGCTGTTGTCGCCGTCCTGGGCCACGGTGAAATCACTTTGCCCGAGTAGATGATCTCCGGTTTCTGTTTTACCCGATTTCAGGAATATTTCGCCGGGCGGAAGATTATCGGTATATTCCCAATTTTCGGTTTCTTCGGCATTTGTAACGCAATAGCCGGTATATGTGCCGGGAAAAAGCTTCAGGTGAAGGACATTGTTGTCCTCTTTTTCGGGATTGACACTGTACCGGCTCATGCTGGAATGAACCTGATCGTAAACAAAAAACTGATACACTGAGGGAGAAGCTGTAATGCCGGACAGGCTACGTGTTCTGACATACATGGCGACATCTTGTTTGTCACCGTCACCAGGCCAGGGGTCCATCGAATGATGACAACCGACAGCCATAACTACCGCTAAGATATAAATCATGCGTTTCATGGTGAAAAATTTTTAATGAAATAATTAAAACAAGCAGCATTCAGGAGAGAAGAATGCAAGGAGTACAACCACTATAAAATTAAAGAAATTAGATAAAATAACCAAATTATAATTGATAAATCTGTTTGAAAAACAGGATATAATTCAAATTGAAGTGGAGATGACAATGATAAGCTATAACATGTAAGCAAGAAGAAATAAAAAAATAAGTATATGGATGTGTTAATATGTAAAAATCCACAGGATTCCGTTTCCGGAGTACTGTGGATTTTAAGCGATCATAAAAGGTTCTAATCTAATTCTTTCAGTATTTTTTCTACGTCACCCGGAACAACGCGTCCGAATACTTTTTCGCCGATCAACACGACGGGAGCCAGGCCGCAAGCCCCGACACAACGCAGACTGGACAAAGAGTATTTACCGTCGGGAGTCGTTTCGCCTACATTGATATTCAATATCCGTTTAAATTCATCCAGTACTTTTTCAGCTCCCCGGACATAACAAGCGGTTCCCATACATACGGAAATCGGATGTTCACCTTTGGGGGTCATAGTAAAGAATGAATAAAAGGTGACTACTCCATATACCTTAGATACCGGAATATTCAGCTTGTCGGCAACAATCCGTTGTACTTCTGCCGGAAGATATCCGAAAAGATGCTGTGCTTTATGTAAGACATTGATCAGTTCTCCCGGCTGATTTCCATGAGCATCACAGATTTCGAGTAACTTGTCTATTTTATGCTGAGGTAATTGTATTTCGCTCATAGTTTTCAATTAATGGGTTGCTTTATTAAAATAGTGGGTATGTAATAAATGATGGGCTTTTTCGCTCAACGGCTTTCCGAGATATTCTTCATATAATTTGATAATATCCGGGTTTTCATGAGATTTCCGTAGCGGTTTATGCTCGTCTTCCTGATAGAGGGCCTGGCTGCGGGCTTTTAATAAAGCCGAATTGCCATGATGTAAAGGTTGGCCTCCTCCTCCGATACAACCACCGGGACAAGCCATGATTTCGATCGCATGGAATTCGGATTTTCCTTCCCGGATTTCATTCAAAAGTTTACGGGCATTTCCCAATCCATGAGCAATACCGACATGGAGTTCTACTCCGTTGAGTTTAATAGTTGCTTTTTTTATGTTCTCCAGACCCCGTACTTCTTTGAAATCTACTTTGTCGAGTGTTTTTCCGGTATAAAGTTCGTAAGCTGTTCGCAATGCTGCTTCCATCACACCTCCCGAAGCTCCGAAGATTACTCCGGCACCTGTAGATTCTCCCAAAGGATGATCGAAATCTTCGTCCGCCAGGCTGTTGAAATCGATATTGGCCCGTTTGATCAGACTGGCTAGTTCCCGGGTAGAAAGAGAGTAGTTGACATCGGGATCGCCCTGTGTTGCGAATTCTTCCCGGGCACATTCGTATTTCTTAGCCAGACAAGGCATAATAGATACAACGATCAAATCTTCCCGGGGAATGTTCATCTTTTCTGCCCAATAGTTTTTAGCGATAGCACCGAACATTTGTTGGGGTGAACGTGCGGTCGACGGGATATCCAGCATATCGGGGAACTGATGTTCGAAGAAATTGACCCAGGCCGGACAACAAGAAGTCAGAATAGGGAGGCATACGTCTTTATCACCCTTGAGATAACGGGTCAACCGATCCAGTAATTCGCTTCCTTCTTCCATAATGGTCAGATCGGCAGCGAAATCGGTGTCGAACACTTTGTCGAAGCCCAATTGTCTTAAAGCAGCTACCATCTTTCCGGTAACAGAAGTGCCGGGTGTTAAACCGAATTCCTCGCCGAGTGCAGCCCGTACTGCCGGTGCCGTCTGTACGATAACGGTTTTTTTCGGATTACTCAGATCGCTGATCAGCCGATTCGTATGGTCGACTTCGGTCAGTGCTCCTACAGGACATACGGCGACACACTGACCACAGAAGGTACAGGCTGAATTGGATAAAGGTTCGTCGAAAGCCGGAGCTATCGTTGAAATGAAACCACGGTTTACAGCACCGAGTGCCCCTACGGTTTGCACTTCATTACACATCATCTCACAACGACGGCAATAAATACATTTGCTCATATCGCGGACAATCGACGGAGAGGTCTCTATCGGGAGAATATTCCGCTCACCGGCAAAGGGTATCTCGCGGATTTTTAATTTAACGGCCAGGTTTTGTAATTCGCAATTCCCGGATTTCGGACAGATCAGGCAATCGTTGGGGTGGTCCGAGAGAATTAATTCCAGTACGGTTTTCCGGGCATTGAGCACCCTGAGGCTACTGGTTTTTACCTTCATGCCGTTTTCACAACGGGTAGCACAGGCCGGAGCCAGGTTTCTCCGTCCTTCGACTTCGACGACACAAATACGGCAGGAAGCCGGAAGGTTGGTGATACACATGTCTTTCAGATTCATATAGCATAAGGAGGGGATTTGAATACCTACTCCCCGGGCTGCTTCGAGAATCGTCGTTCCTTTGGCCACCTCTACGATATGATTATCTATTTGCAGAGTTATATTTTGTTCCATGTTTTTTCGTTATGGGCTGTTATACTTCGGTTATCCGGCACTTATCGCATTAAATTTGCATTTATCTTTACAAGTACCGCATTTGATACATTTAGTCGTGTCGATGAAATGGGCTTCTTTCCGTTCGCCGATGATTGCATCTACCGGACAATTACGTGAACAGAGGGTACATCCTACACATAGTTGCGGGTCGATACGGAAAGATAACAACGCCTTACATTTTCCGGCAGGACATTTGTGATCCCGGATGTGAGCGACATATTCGTCATAGAAATGTTCCAGTGTAGACAGTACCGGATTGGGAGAGGTCTGTCCCAAGCCGCAAAGAGCCGTATCTTTAATCACTTGGCTCAGGTTACGGAGGTTGTCGAGATCTTCCATCGTGCCTTTCCCTTCGGTGATCCGGGTTAAGATTTCCAATAACCGTTTGTTGCCGATCCGACAGGGAGAACATTTTCCACAAGATTCTTCGACGATAAATTCCAGATAGAACTTGGCGACAGCAACCATACAATCGTCTTCGTCCATGACGATCATGCCACCGGATCCCATCATCGAACCTGCTGCCAGCAAGTTGTCGAAATCGATCGGAGTATCCAGATGTATCTCCGTGAGACAACCGCCCGAAGGACCTCCGGTTTGTACGGCTTTAAATTTTTTACCATTTTTGATTCCTCCCCCGATTTCATAAATGACTTCCCGGAGAGTAGTACCCATAGGCACTTCGATCAGGCCCACATTATTGATTTTACCGGCTAATGCAAATACTTTGGTTCCTTTCGAACGTTCTGTTCCGATAGAAGCAAACCAGTCGGCCCCTTTGTTGAGAATGACAGGAATATTGGCCAGTGTTTCGACGTTATTGACATTCGTCGGTTTATTCAAATAGCCCGATTCTGCCGGGAAAGGAGGTTTGGTCGTGGGCTCGCCCCGGTGTCCTTCCATCGAGTGGATCAAAGCGGTCTCTTCTCCACAGACAAAAGCACCTGCACCATAACGGATTTCTATATGGAAAGAAAAATCGGTACCGAGAATATTTTCTCCCAGCAGCCCGTATTTTTCAGCTTGTTCGATCGCGATACGAAGCCGTTCGATAGCCAGAGGATATTCTGCCCGGATGTATACCAGTCCTTTACTGGCACCTATGCTGTAACCGCAAATGGCCATGGCTTCGATCACGGAGTGCGGATCCCCTTCCATAATCGAACGGTCCATAAAAGCTCCCGGGTCCCCTTCGTCGGCGTTACAAACGACATATTTTTGATCGGCCTGGTATTTGCGGGCAAATTCCCATTTCAGACCGGTAGGGAAACCGCCGCCACCCCGTCCACGCAATCCGGATCGTTTGATTTCGTCGATAACCGCTTCCGGAGTCATCTCTGTCAGACATTTGGCTAAAGCGCTGTAACCGTCACGACCGATACATTCTTCGATGTTTTCCGGATCGATAAAACCACAGTTACGCAAAGCGATGCGTAATTGCTTTTTATAAAATTCCATGTGTTTGGAATCGCTGACCGTCACTTTTTTAGACGGTTCTTTGTATAATAACCGTTCTACCTTGCGGCCTTTAATGATGTGTTCGTTGACGATTTCTTCGGCATCTTCCGGTTTTACCTGTACATAAAAGGTATTGTCAGGCATGATCTTGACAATAGGACCTTTCTCACAGAAACCGAAACAGCCGGTAGCGATGACCTGTACTTCGTCTTCCAGAGCACGTTCTTTCAGACAATCTTCCAGTCGGCAGATGATATTTTTACTGGCTGACGCACGGCAACCGGTCCCTCCACAGACAAGAATATGCATTTTATAACTCATAGATGGGGTTGTTTATCGATTAATAGTTGAAAATATTTAGCACGTTATAGAATCAGATACTTTGGTAATTAACCGGGATAATCCCTTCGACCAATTCGTCGTTTTTCAGGTATTTCTGGATGATCTCTTCTGCTTTAGCACAGTTGACATGACCGAATACGATCGGTTCTTTTCCCGGTTTGGTGATTTCTACCGTGGGCTCTGCAAAGCAGTAACCCATACAGCCGGTTTGAGTGACTACGGCCTGAATACCGTTTTTTTCAAGATTGTTCAGAAAGTAATTCATCGTTTCCTTACTACCTGCTGCTATTCCACAAGTGGCCATGGCGACTTTGATCTGAATCAGATTTTCAGGATGCTCGCTTTTTTCGCGCAGATCGATTTTCGATTGAACGTTATCCCTGATTTTTTTCAGGTCGGCGAGTGATTTTATTTTTTCCATATAGCTGTTATTAGGTGATAATTGATTTTATGATTGCCTGATGGACATGCTTTGATCGGCATGTATTTCTTTGAGATTCTCCCGGATTAAATTTTGTATGGCCGGAAGAATTTCGGGATGTCCCAAAGGTACACCTTCCAGCACCTGTATGATCTCTTGGGTATCGAACCGGTATGTACCGCTGGGAGTCGAATGATCGTAGCTGAAATGGATGGCCGGATTGGCGGCTGCCAATAGCGTAAGCGTTTCTGCTACATCTCCCAAAGGAGGACGGTCCAGATGGGAATGACCGAAACGGGCTGTGAGAGTAGTCCCTTGACCCGGCTGTGAGACGATACTAACTTTTCCTCCGGTTCGTTCGGCATTTTGCTGGAGCAAGGGAATTCCCAGGCCCACTTTGCGTACTGTCCGGCTGGTAAAAAAAGGATCCCTGACCCTTGCCAAAGTCGCCTCATCCATACCGCAACCGTTATCCTGAATTTCAATAAGAAAGAGATCTGCCTCCGGATCTTCGCAAATCCGGATCTGAATCCACGAAGCCTCTGCCCGGATAGAATTCTGGACGATATCCATCATATGAGAGGACAAATCTTTCATGAATAGGTATATTCTTTAACTTATTGGGATAATAAACTTTAAATATTTATTTCTGGCCTCAAATTTAATTTAAATTCATAAAATTACAACGATTGCAGGAGTGAAATTACGTAATTAAATTCCGGATAGATTGCCGGATGTTTTTGAAGGAAAAATCTTCTATTTTCAGTTGGGTATATATTTTTCCGATGTCCCCGGGATAGTGGGCATCCGAGGACTGGATGAAAGAGGCGGATTTCAGTTCGGGATGGCCGGACAGGAATTTCGAAAGAGAGGTATGACTACTGAGCTCCAGGGCATCATAACGTAAATCCGGCGGGACGAATCCTAATTGTGAAAGAATACTGAAACAGGGTTTGTCGATATGGGCCGGAATGAAAATACCGTCGAGTTGCCTGACTTTATGTGCAATTTCTTCCAGCGATTGGTTCAAGGCAGAAATCAATAGTTTGGGTTCTTCGTAAATGATCTGTTCTTCCGGATCGACGACAACCTGGAAGCCGAATTTTTCCGGGTCGTTCGGAATATCGGGTAAATGTACATCCAGGTAATGCTGAAAAATAGTAAGCTGTTCGTCGGTTTCGAAAAAAGTCAGGGCATGCACTTCTTCTTTACTACAGATTTCAGCACCTGTAAGGACGAATATACCTTTCGTTTTCCCATAATCACGGATTATCGGTGCCTGGCGGGTGGAGTTGTGATCAGTGATTCCGATCATATTCAGTCCTTGGACTTGGGCGAAATGCAGAATATTCTCCGGACTCATTTCCAGATCTCCGCAAGGGGAAAGGACGGTATGAATATGGAGGTCGGCCCGAATGTCCATTTTACTGCTCCTTTTTCTGGAGAAGTTCGTAAATCTCGCCTGTCATTTCGAATGTCTGTCTGGAAGTACTTAAGATGGGTATGCCTTCTGCCTCACTTTCGGAAACGGTATCTTCTTCCGGTCGGTAACCTTTGACCAGGACAATGGCTGCCAGTTCTTTCAGCGAAGCGATGGCCATGATATTTTTGTGTGTCTGAAGCGTAATCCAGATATTCCCTTCCCGGGCGTTACCCATCACATCACTCAGTAGATCGGAGGTATAGCCGCCTTTGATCTCTTTGTCCAGGCCTGCCGCACCACAGCAGACTTCTAATTTTAGTTGTGTAGCCAATTCTCTGACTGTCATATCTTTGCTCGTTTATTTTTATTCTTCGTTCTTTTCAAATTTTCCGATTCCCCAGACTTTGGCCGATAATTCCATCGATTCTTCCGGGGTAAGCAACCCTTCCCGGGTGAGGATTTTTTGCATGAATATACATTGGTTGAGTTTGGCCTTTCCTTGCACGACATCCTGAGCCAAAGCCTGACAGGAGGGTGTGCCGCAAGCCCCGCAGTCTATCTGAGGTAAAACTTTCATAATGCGGGTGATTTTTTCCATTTTCTGAAAAGCAACCGACAAGTCTTCATCCAGTTTTTCGATCGACCGGGGTGGAATTTCACCGCTCAGTTGCATTTGTTTTACCAGAAAATCCTTGTACCGGGGCATTTTATTGATAGAGATGTAGTTGTATTTGATATAGTTCTCCATCCGTTTCTGTAATCTTTCGATGGTGAGAAAACGGTTGTTGATCGCCAGTGCCCCTCCGGCACAGGAATGGTCGCATGCCCTCAGTTCCAGAAAGTCGATATCTGTCAGTTCGTCGTTTTCCAGTTTTTCGAGGATATCGATGACATTATGGATTTCGTCGATCGCCAGGCAACGCCCCGGATAGTTGGAAGCTTCTCCTCCCGAGAGGGTCCATTGGATGGATTGCGGAGTCAGATGGTATTGTTCCGGTACCCGGGGGAGAACCTGGGATTTATGTCGGTTGATCGAAAGGAGGATTTTGTTATAGATAAAATCCATATTGATCACCCCGTCTACAGGAGAACTTTCTTCGCCGACGGGACACTTGATGGCTGCGATTTTAGCGGCACACTGGGTGACATAAAAAACACCGATCTCTTTTTCAGGTATGCCTTTGTCGATGTATTTTTTCCTGACATAGATGGCTGCAATATCCATGGCTTGCTTTAAGCGGACGATATGTCCGATCAGGGAAGGAAAACGTACCTGGATCAAGCGTACGACAGCCGGGCAGAAACTGGAGATAAAAGGACGCTGCCGGGGATGCTGCTGAAGATAATGCTTTGTCTCTTCCATCAGCAGACCGGTCGATTTATCCACTTCCATGACATAATGGAATCCCAGGTTGTGCAACTCTGAAAATATCTGTTCTTCGCTGATATCTTCCGGGAATTGTCCGATAAAGACCGAAGGTAACAAGATGATCCGGTAAGAGAATTTGAAAATCTGATTGAAATCGTCCTGTTCCACATAAATGGCTTGACGGGGACAGGTCTTCAGGCACATGCCGCAATCGGTACAAGCGGCTTCGTTGATGGTCGCTTTACCGTATTTTATGCGGATCGCTGCCGTAGGACATACATTCATGCAGTGCGTACATCCTGTGCAAACCTCACTGTTGATCTTCAATGCATGATAAAATGTCTCGTTCCCCATTTTCGTAATTTTAAGACTTATCTCAGATACGTGGTCATCGTCACTTTGGTGCCGACATTTACGGTAGATTCGATATTCAACCGGTCACAATTTTTTTTCATATTGGGTAATCCCATCCCGGCACCGAATCCCATTTCCCGGACTTCGGGCGAAGCGGTCGAGAAGCCTTCCTGCATAGCCTTCGCTATATCGGGGATACCCGGCCCTTTATCGGTGATGGTGACGACGATAGATTTCCCGTCCAGCACGACGTTCATCACTCCCTCATAAGCATGAGCGACGACATTGACTTCCGCTTCATAAAGCGCAACGACGATACGTTTTATTAAAAGGGCATCGACGTTGAGCTGTTTCAATATTTTCTTTATCTCACTGGAAGCGGCCCCTGCCCGTGAAAAATTTCCTCCTTCCAGATTAAAATTGAATTCCATATGTTTTCTTAATACACCGGAAGAAGCCCGGCTTTATACAATTCTCCGCATACCCTGAACATACTTTGACGGCAACGCAATAGCAGGATTTCGTTTTCCTCGGCCAGCTGTTGCATTTCTGCCGTGATCTGCTTGTCACGAACAAAAAGAATAAACGGAATATCCGCCATTTCTGCCGTACGAATGACTTGTGGATTGGCCATTCCCGTTATCAACAGCAATCCTTCCGTATTCAGACGCAAGACATCGCTCATTAAATCTGCTGCAAAAGCATGTTGTATGGGATCGTGAAGCTTACGGGCCCCACAAATACACGTGGCGTCGAGTAATTTTATAATGTCGTCCGGTGTCATACCTTGGTTAATTTATATGCATCTAAATTAGTGAAATCATCTTCAAAAACAATACCTCCTCTGCGGGAAGCGATAATTTAAAATTGATATAAATAAGTATATTAGTCCGATGAAGACATTGGTTTTAATTGTTGTCAAGGTTTCAGAAGTCAGGGATAACCGTTTCATTGAAAAACCGGTGTTTTCATCTTCGGGGCTCGTGTTTGAGGATCCAGTCGTTTCTGTCGGTCAGTGAAAGAAAGCCTTATCGGACCGTTTCAGGCGATCGGGTTTGACGACACAAAAACCGAAATCGGAATGGAAAGAAAAAATTAAACCGAGAATTAAATGGGGCTATGAAGTCCTTGAAGTTTATTTTTTTGTATCTTTATAAAAATATTGTCGTGTAGGTATGATGAGGAATTTCCGGGATCTCAGTCGTCCCATAAATTATAAGTGTTTATTTTATCCTTAGTATCGATGGGGATAGCCGGCCTGATCGGACGAGGGACGGTCGGGGAATAAGGGTACTTTAGATAAATCCAGATGATGAAATACGAAATTGTAGCTTTTTATAAACAGGAGATAGAAGAAATCCGTGAATGTGCCGAAAACATCGGACGGTTATATGGATGGCGGTATAGATGTGAAAAAATACCCGGTAGCGGAAAACTGCTTTCAGCCTGCATGGGAGAGGATAGTGTTCTTTGTTTGTTGAAGCGGAAATCATATTCTTTTTATCGGTTGATGAAGTACGTGTATGCTTTGAATAAACCGGTACTTGTTTTACAGGATCATTTTTCTGCCGATACTTTTCAGCAGCTGAAAATTCCGGTAGGTTATTTGAAGGAAAATAAAGAAAAAGGGATTTGGGCTAATTTCCTGCAGCGGCATCATCCCGGGTGTCGGATCGAAATCATCGTTCCCCGGGAAAAAGATGAGCATATTGCGGCCATGGTCCGCAATAATTTAGCATTTATGGAGCGTATCTTAAAGCATTCCGAAGCCCGCTACGAGGTGGTGAATGAAGAGAAAAGTTTTGAAAAAAGCCTGATAAAGGTTTTGCAGGATCTTTCTCCGGGGATAACCCTGATGATGCGTCCGTTCCGCTTATTTTCCTTTTACTATCCCTATACTGTCCGGCTTTACCGTAAACACGCCCGGTCCGAAGTATTGATTATCCCCCGGGACGACTCTTTGTATATACCTTGCCATTAAAGATGATAGATGACACCTGTCATCTATCTTAAATACTCAGTCCGATAGAGAAAATCAGGTCGGCGAACATCTTTTTATGTTGTGTTTCGTAGCCGGTGCGGATACCGAGACGGATCGGATAGGTTAACCGGAAGAAGTGGGTGTCCGTGGTCAATTCTATTCCATAGGAGGAGTAAGTAGCTTTGCCGAATTTGTTGCGGCTGCTACCCCAATCGTAGAATACGGCGGCGTTTATAGTTTTGAGATAGAGCAATGAACTCAGGGGCAGATCCGGGAAAGCGATCGGCATATGGTAACCGGTACGCAAGCTGGCTATTTCGTAGCCAGGTAGGGTGATCCCTCTGGGGTAAAGAATTTTATTGCTATAATTCCGCTCTTTGTGCGACATATGCTGGAAGCCTCCGTACAGCGACAGGGAATGATTGGTGGTGAAGCCCGGAAAATACAGGCGTCCGTCTCCCCACCATTGATAGCCCAGGTCTATATGTTCCAGAGGGCTGTGAGTGTAACCTGCACTGAAAGTTTGGCCCCAGCGGGGATTGATCTCCTGGGTAGTCATACGGGTTTGATTGGTAAAATAAAGTCCGTATTCCAGCAATTGATAAAACCGGGAAGGCTCGTTCACCTGGTAAAAGTTCGGATCGACTTGTGTAATCCATATGGTGTTCGCTTCTGCTATTTTACAGGTGTAGAGTTTATTTAATTTTTCATGGTGTAATCCGACAAACCGGTAACGGACATAAGGTTGTAAGGTCCGGTTATATTGGCGGGCAGACAGGGTAAAAGGAAACCGGACCGTAACCTCAGCGGAAGAACGCCAGGCTTTATATTGTGCATAAAAAGTTTCTTTTTGCCGGGTAGGCAGGAAAAAACCTTCGTTGAAAGATTCGTAATCGTATCTCCCGCTATACAGGTCGAAATCGAATACCGGCCACCAGCCTTTGTAGCTGGCATTCAGCATCCAGGCCCCGTGGTCATAACCCGATTTTAAGATATAACCGGCAGTAAAGGATAAGGTGCTCAACTTATTCTGAGAGTAAACTACCGCACCGAAGTCGACGTCCATATCGTTCAGATCGGCTTCTACCGGTCCCCAGCTGTGGATATTGACAAGGTGGGTGAATTTATTGTATTTCCGGGAAGGATAGATAGAATCGTATTGGAAAGCAGAATGCCATTTTTCTTCCTGTTTCATCGAGTCGGCTAACCGGAATTGCTGATAGACCGTCGGCTGTTCCTGTAATCCGGCCAGGTCGATATGCCCGGGTTTATAGCCGTCTGCTGTGTAGAAAGAAAAATACAACTGTTTTTTATCCGCACTGAGGGTGGGGAACTGTAGCCCGTACTTACTGTTCAGCACATTCACCGGACCTTGTGCGGTCCAACGGTAGAAAGCATTGTTACCGTTGTAAGAAGCTCTGTAGATCAATAGACTGTCTCCGGCAACCGGGTGGTCCAGTTCGTAATAGATCGCAGGACAGACGGTATGTCGCCGGTGAGTGACCGGATCGATCGATACCAGACTCAAGCCTCGGGGGGATTGGACGACTGTGGTGATTTTACCCTCGTGGTAAGACGGATGGATGAATAGTTCGTTCGCTTCTGCCGGAATACGCCCGGTTTCCCGGCTCAAAGTCGAGTCGAGCAAGACCAGATAAGATCGGTTGCAATGGTCCACTTCTACACAGCCCCACTCCTGGCCCATCGCGAAAGGAGAAAAACGGTTGTTCCGGCTTTTATAGCGTTTGTATTTACCGGTATTCAGGTCGTAACTGCTTAAACGCATACGTCCGCCCTGATCCCAACGGATGTGATTGTAATATTCGCTCCAGACTATTTGGTCGTTGTTGAAGGCAAATTTATAGTCGTCCAGAATCCCTGTACGCCGGAGGAGTTTTTCGTTCTGATTGTGCAAGAGAACGAAAGCTCCCGTTTGTTGCAGCCCTTTTTTATAAGCAATCACTTTGCCGGAAGAAATCGGGGTGGGATTGTAGTAATTCGTGTAATACTTGTTGTGGGTGGGAAGTGTATCGAATGGAGACGATACGAGAGAGGCCTCCCGCATCCAGCGCTGTTGCAATTCGGAAAAATTATCCCGGTAAAGGGTACGCTTGGCATCCCGGTAGGTATTGGCCTGGCGGACACTGTCGGGATCGATAAACAGAGAACGGAATGTACTGTCCCGCCAGAGACTGTCCCGCTTGCCCTGCATGGAAAGCTTCAGGCTGGTGGCGAAGGGAGTAATGCCGTAAGGGCGTCTTCCGGTGCGTTCCAGCGCTTTTGCCCAGATATCCGAACCGTAATTGACCCGGGAGTTGGCGGTCATGAAGTACCCCATGGTGTAACGATTGGGCACGAAATCTTTGTTTGAACCCAGTACGGCTTTCGAATAATTGTAAATCCCTTTTTCCAGGATTTGGGCTTTCATTTCGTTCAGAAATTCCGGGGAACGTCCTCGGCCGAGATGGCCGACAGCAGTTTCAAAACATACGGCATCTCCTTCCATAAACCACATCGGTACATATACACCGACTACTGCAATAGGAAAAATCTCCCCGAAGAGATAATACAGGTCTTTGGTAAGTCCCTGGTTTACCTTGTCGAGCTGCACGACATGCCGGAATTCGTGTACACACAAATGTTCCAGCCAATCATCCGTGGGATCTTGGGAAGGCATGGTGTAAAGTTCACTCTTCCGGGGTGCCAGGGCTACATTCCCATTGGAAACACCTCCGTCGGCATGCATGATGATGGATATCTTTTTGGGGTGTAATTGCAGTGTGTTGGCATGGTGGTATAAAAGACTGAAAATAGAAGCTGCTTTTTGGGCGTTTTCTTCGAAAAAATCCGGGTATATAATTTGAAAATCGTCGGTTTTGATTTGCTTCCAGCGCAGGGAAGGCCTATCCTGACCGAAATTGACGAATTGTGCCGAAACGATTGAAAACGGGCACCAGAGAAGTAGAATAAAAAACAGAACTTTCTTCATATATCACCTATTTTTTTAGAGCATCTAAATTAAATTATAAATTTTAGAAATAAGCCTGATTGCCTTTTTTATTTTAACACCGGCTTGCGTTTGCAAATTTTGCGTTTTTACATTTAAGTTTGAAAGAGGTACGCCAAAATTTTCCTTACCTTTGTAAAGGATAAAACAAGAGATATGCAAACAGAGAAAGATCGGATTTTGGAGTTGCGGAAAGCGCTTGAATATCATAATTATAAATATTATATCGAAAATGCACCGGAGATTTCAGACCGGGAGTTCGACGGGTTGATGCACGATTTGGAAAAACTGGAAGAAAAGTATCCGGAGATGTACGATCCCAATTCCCCGACCCAACGGGTAGGGAGGGATATCAATCAGGAATTTACTCAGGTCGCTCATAAATATCCGATGCTTTCTTTGGGAAATACATATAGCGAAGAAGAATTGCGGGATTTCGATCAGCGGGTGCGGAAAGTGGTCGGTGACCGGGTGCAGTATGTTTGTGAGTTGAAATACGACGGGACTTCGATTAGTCTGACTTATGTGAACGGTGAGCTCACTCAGGCGGTTACCCGGGGAGACGGCGTGAAGGGAGACGATGTCACGGCTAATGTCAGGACGATTCGCACTGTACCCTTGAAGTTGAGAGGGGATTATCCGCCCGAATTCGAGATCCGGGGGGAGATTCTGATGCCTTTTTCGGTATTCAATCGCTTGAACCAGGAAAAAGCAGAGGCCGGAGAACCTTTGTTCGCCAATCCCCGGAATGCTGCTGCAGGAACCTTGAAATTACAGAATTCTTCGCTGGTAGCGAAACGGCATTTGGATTGTTTTCTTTACTATATTCCCGGCGAAGTGACTCCGGCGGAAACCCATTACGGAAACTTGATGAAAGCTAAAGAATGGGGCTTCCATATGCCCCCTTATATTCACTTGGCCGATTCGTTTGAAGAAGTTTGGGCCTTTATCACAAAATGGGATAAAGAAAGGACGGGTTTGCCGGTTCCGATCGATGGGATTGTGATCAAAGTCAATGATATCGGGATGCAGCATTTGCTGGGATATACGGCAAAATCTCCCCGTTGGGCCATTGCTTATAAGTTTAAGGCCGAACAGGTGGAGACGCCCCTGATCGATGTGGTTTATCAGGTAGGGCGGACAGGTGCCGTCACGCCGGTAGCCAATCTGGAGCCGGTGCATATTGCCGGCACTACGGTGAAAAGGGCTTCCCTGCATAATGCAGATATCATCTCTTCTCTGGATTTACACGAACATGATACGGTGTATGTGGAGAAAGGGGGAGAAATTATTCCGAAGATTGTGGGGGTAGACCGGGCTAAACGCAGGGAAGGAGCCGCAGCTGTCGAATTCATTACGTATTGTCCCGAATGCGGAACAAAATTGATACGGATAGAAGGTGAAGCCAATCATTATTGCCCGAATGAAGACCATTGTCCACCTCAGATAGCCGGAAAAATCGAACATTTCGTTAGCCGTAAGGCGATGAATATAGAGGGGATGGGAGAAGAAACGATCGAGTTATTACTGGGTAAAAGGCTGATCCGGGATGTGGCCGATATTTATGGATTACCGGCAAAGCGAGAGGAATTGATCGGACTCGAAAAAATTGTTTACCCCGAGAGTTTCGAAATGACCAGTATCCCTTTAGCAAAAGTGATTTATGGATTTGAAATCGGAATAAAGAATATTTCTTCCCGAAATGCAGAGACGTTGGCTGGTCATTTCGGTAGCCTGGAAGCTTATGCCGCTGCTTCGAAACAAGAGCTTTCAGCGGTGATAGGCGATGAAACGACGGTAAACCGGATATTGGATTACTTTCGTACTCCTTTTAATCAGACCGTAGAACGCTTGAAAGAAGCAGGTGCCGTTGAAAATATTCCTTTGGATTATGTCGTCTATGCATTGAATATTCCGGGGATAAATTGGCATAAAGCTGACTTATTGGCAGCCCGCTTCGATTATATTTATGAATTATCTGTGGCTTCTGCTGCTGAAATCCGGGCTGTTGAGGGGATCGATGCAGATGAAGCCGATAGCATTGTCCGTTTTTTCCGTTCTAATGAAAAATTGGTACGGAAATTGAATACTTTATCCGTTTATCGGATGCAGGAGAAATCGGTAGATAATTTAATCGCCGGTATCGAAAAATCGAAAACGGCCGGTTTTCCCGCTTTATTGAATGCTTTGGGAATCCGGTATATCGGAGAGACTGCCTCCCGTAATCTGGCTAAAAGTTTCCGGGAACTGACCAGGCTGATGGAAGCCGATTTTGAGCAATTGACCGAAGTAGAAGATATCGGTGAACAGATGGCTAATAGTATTTTGCGCTATTTTGGTAAAGAAGAAAACAGACAATTGGTGAAACGTCTGATCGATTATGGCGTAGAAGCAGAAATAGGAGAAACGGAAACAGGAAACGATAGCCTGACAGGGCAAACATTTGTGATTACCGGTACACTGACCCGGCCCCGCGAATACTTCAAAGAGTTGATTTTGAATGCAGGGGGAAAGGTCAGCGATTCTGTTTCAGCCAAGACCGCCTATTTGTTGGCTGGCGAAAATGCCGGTAGTAAATTGAAAAAGGCAGAAAAATTGGGTACCCGGATTATTTCTGAAGAAGAATTTTACGAATTACTGAAATAATGGGGAATACCCTGCTGCATCAACGAAGTAATAAACGAGGATATGACAAAAAATGATAACAAAAAATTGAAAGAAATAATAGACTTAGCTTGTGAAGAGGCAAAGCGTTTGGGGAATACGAAGGTTTCACCCGAACATTTGTTTCTGGGGATGTTGCGGATGGATCAGGCCAGGGCTATCGATGTTCTGATCGCTTTGGGAGTGGATTTTTATGAGGTGAAAGCAAAAATCGAACAGAAACTGAATAAGCAAAGGGATAAGAGTGAAGAGATGCCCGATGAGCTGGATCTTACCCTGGCTGCCAACAGTATTGTTAAACGGGTCATCGAGGAGGCCTGGAAGCTGGGGGATGAGGAAGTAGAGTCGGAACATCTGATGTTGGCCATGTTGAGAAATCAGGCAGGGTTTGTCACAAAATTGTTTAATTCTATGGGAGTAGATTACGAGAAGTTTAAAGAACAACTGCTGAAGGAGAAAACCCGTATGCAATCCGATTATGGAGAAGAATCCGATGAAGACGAGGATGCAGGTGATGAAGAATCGATGTACAATCCCTATCGTCAGAACGGGCCTGCTAAATCGGATACACCGGTATTGGATAATTTCGGTATAGATATCACGAAAGCTGCCGAAGAAGGTACCCTCGATCCGATCGTAGGGAGAGACCGGGAAATCGAACGATTGGCCCAAATTCTGAGCCGGAGGAAGAAAAATAATCCGGTGTTGATCGGAGAACCGGGGGTCGGTAAATCGGCTATTGCCGAAGGGTTGGCGATCCGTATCATCCAGAAAAAAGTGTCACGGGTATTGTTCGATAAGCGGGTAGTAGCTTTGGATATCGCGTCTATTGTTGCAGGTACGAAATACCGGGGACAATTTGAAGAGCGGATGAAAGCCATTCTGAACGAATTGGCTAAAAACAAAAATATTATCCTTTTTATCGACGAGATTCATACCATTGTAGGAGCCGGAGGGTCGGGAGGTAGCCTGGATGCGGCAAATATGCTGAAACCTGCGCTGTCGAGAGGGGAGATTCAGTGTATCGGGGCGACGACCCTCGACGAATACCGGCAGAATATCGAGAAAGACGGTGCTTTGGAAAGACGCTTCCAGAAAGTATTGGTCGAACCGACTTCTTTCGATGAAACGGTCGAAATCCTGAACAATATCAAATCCCGCTACGAGGATCATCACAACGTCCGTTATACCGATGAGGCGATCAAGGCCTGTGTCAAGCTGACGACGCGTTATATTTCCGACCGGGCGTTGCCTGACAAAGCGATCGATGCGATGGATGAGGCCGGTTCACGGGTACATATCGCCAATATCCATGTGCCTCAGGTTATCGAAGAGTTGGAAAGATCGGTGGAAGAAATCAAGAATAAGAAGAAAGAAGCGGTCAAACAACAGAATTTCGAGGTTGCAGCTGCTTTTCGGGATAAAGAACGCCAATTGCTGGCCCAGCTCGAGCAGGAAAAAGACAACTGGCAGAAAGAATTGAAAGAAAACCGGGTGGTGGTCGATGAAGAGAGTGTGGCCGAAGTAGTGGCAATGATGACCGGAGTACCCGTAAAACGGATCGCTAAGACCGAGGGTATGAAATTGTTGCAGATGCGTGAAGAATTGGCGGATAGTGTCGTCGGACAACAGGAAGCGATTGAAAAGATCGTTAAAGCGATACACCGGAACCGGGCCGGATTGAAAGACCCCAACCGACCGATCGGATCGTTCATTTTCCTGGGGCCTACCGGTGTCGGAAAAACTCAATTGGCCAAAGTATTGGCACAATATCTGTTCGATACGCCTGATTCGCTGATCCGGATCGATATGAGTGAATATATGGAGAAATTTGCTGTTTCCCGGTTAGTCGGGGCACCTCCCGGATACGTAGGATACGAAGAAGGCGGACAGCTGACGGAGAAAGTGAGACGTAAACCTTATTCGGTAGTATTATTGGATGAGATTGAAAAAGCACATCCCGATGTATTCAACATCCTCCTGCAGTTGCTGGATGACGGCCAGTTGACCGATAGTTTGGGGCGGCGCGTCGATTTTAAAAATACGATTGTGATCATGACTTCCAATATCGGAAGCCGGCAATTGAAAGATTTCGGACGTGGTATCGGATTTATGGCTGCCGATAAGACGAATGACAACGATTATGCCAAGAGTGTCGTGCAGAAAGCGTTGAAGAGTGCCTTTTCTCCTGAATTTCTGAATCGTATCGATGATGTGATCGTCTTCAATCCTTTGAGTAAGGAAGATATCCATAAGATCATAGATATAGAACTGAAAGGACTGCTCAAGCGGGTAGGTGAATTGGGATACCACATCCAGGTTTCGGATGCTGCAAAAGAATTCCTGACCGAGAAAGGGTATGATCCTCAATATGGAGCACGTCCGTTGAAACGGGCTATCCAGAAATACCTGGAAGATGAATTAGCCGAAGTGATCATCAAAGGCGACCTTCCCGAAGGGGGGACCCTTTATGTCGACTGCGATAAGGAAAACGATAAGCTGAAGGTAAAAAGTAAAAAGCTAGAGGCTAAAAGCTAAAAGCTAGAGGCTAAAAGCTAAAAGCTAGAGGCTAAAAGCTAAAAGCTAGAAGAGGCTAAAAGCTAGAAGCTAAAGGCGAGAAGGTAACCTTTAGCTTCTTTGCTTTTTTATCTTTTCAGCTTCTCGCTTCTCGCTTTTAGCCTTTAGCTTTTAAGCCTTTTCGCCTTTATTGTTCCTCCGTACAAATATCCACCTGTTTTTCGATGAGCTGATCCAGGGAGATGAAAGATTCGGTTTTAGCAATACCGGGAATATTTTGCAGAGTATTGATCAGGATATCCATCAGATGCTGGTGGCTGTTACACCGGATTTTCAGGAAAAAGGAGTAGTGACCGGTGATGAAATGGCATTCGATTACTTCGGGGATCTTTTCTATTTCTTTGACAACTTTTTTATATTGGGAAGCATTATCCAGAATGACCCCGATGAAAGCACAAATCTTGAATCCCAGTGCGCGTGGCTTTACAATGAATCGTGAACCTTCGATGATGCCGGCATCTTCCATTTTTTTCACTCTTTGGTGAATAGCTGCGCCGGATATACCGCATTCACGGGCAATCTCCAAAAAAGGTACTCTGGCATTTTTTACAAGATAGGATAGAATTTTTCTGTCTATATCATCGATCTGGTATTTCATAGCATTTAGGTATTGATTAGTAAAATGAGATTATCTGAAGTTCAGAATACTATACAATTGTTTGCGTTGTTTGTAATATCTTCTTCCTTCTTCGTTGGTAATGTTTTTGATGACTCCGTCTATCAAATTATTGAATATCGTTGCAAAAGTAAATCCTTCCGGAGGGTAAATATCCGGATTATGAATATCGTTTAGTTTGGCGATATACATCCGGGCGATCATCTCGCTTGAAATATCCTTCTTATACATGCCTTGTTCCATGCCTTTCTCGATATTGATTTTAATCTTCTCATAGATAAAATCTGAACGCATTTGCATATGTTCTTCGAAAATATCCGGGAAAGCTTTCGATAACATAATGGTGAATGAAGGAGATACATTGAAAAAACGGTTGTTGATTTCATCACTGACGATCAACATAATATCGATAGCGTTCCACCCTTCGAAATTGTATTCATTGAAGATTTCTTCAAAACATCTCCGTTCATGCTCCAGTATGGCTTTGACAATGTCTTTGCGGTCGGTGAAATTTTCTTTCAATTCCTCTAAGGTCAGGCCCACCTTTTGCAAGTGTTCTTCGTTGAAATCATTAATTCCGTATTTCGAAATATAGGTTCGTAATTTTTCTGCCAGTTGAAATCTCTGTTCTGTCATTGTTCTGCAAAATTCGGTTTGATGCCGTAAATATAATAAACAAAATGGGATAGCGCCAATTTAAAGTTGTAAATTATTATTTATTCGATCTTTTTTCTTTTAAAATATAGTTGATAATAAGAAAATTGTTTCAATTCTGTTTTTGATAGGATTTCATGGGGAGACATACTATTTTAAAGGTTGTTTTTATACCTTTGTACGATCAAGGGTTGTGATATCTAATTTGAAAATAAATGAAAAAGGGGATACTGGGATTTTTGTTGATACTGCAGGGAATGGTATCGATGGCTGCTGAGAATAAGACGAAATTGATCGTAGGGATTACAGTCAGTAATTTTTATCCGGAGTGGGTAACTATTTATAAGAACGATTTGGCAGAAGGAGGTTTGAAGAGAATTTGTGGGCAAGGTAGAGAGATGATGGCCGATTATCGGTATCTGTATTCGCAGACCGGAGTGGATCAGGCAACGATTTATACGGGTTTATTGCCATCCGAACATGGGGTGATCGCTCACGATTGGTACGATCGTTTGAGAGGAAAGCGGCAGAATAATGTGATCTCGGATAACTGCCTGATGTTGGGGGAAGATGGAGTCAAAGGGCTTAGTCCTGAAGGCTTACAAGCCTTGACACTCGGATGTGCTATGAAGATGAATAATGTTTTTTCGAAAGTATATAGTGTTGCTGTCAATGGGGAAGAGGCGGTTCTGAGTGGAGGAAGCTGTGCGAATATGGCTATTTGGTTGAGTGAAGAGTCAGGTAAATGGATCTCTTCCGATTATTATGCCGATTCGTTGCCGGGGTGGCTGCAGGCTTATAATGCCAAAATGGAAAGCGATTTTTTTATTCGCCGGGGGTGGATGGCTTTGGGGGATGAGGATGGTAATGCAACCTCCCTGCGTTTGAAGAACAAGATCGGTTTGGGAAATAATTTTTATTACGATTTGGCACAGGCGAAACGGAAATTCGATACCTATCGGATTTTAAAAGCTACTCCTTATGCTAATACCCTGGTGACGGATTTAGCGCTTGAATTACTCAAGACGGAGCAACTCGGGCATGATAACGATGCTGATTTACTGGCACTGAATTTTTCCTGTCTGGACTATATGAACCGGGATTATGGCGTATATTCCCGCGAATTTCAGGATGTCGTGATGCGATTGGACCGGGATGTCGAAAAGCTTTTGAATGAATTGGATAGCCGGGTGGGAAAAGGAAATTATACCGTTTTTCTAACTTTTTCCGAAGCCCGTGAATTGTTGCCGGAAGAATTGGCCAAGATGAGATTGACCTCCGGATATTTCAGTATTTTTAAAGCCGTTGCCTTATTGAAGTCTTTCTTGAACCTGGTATATGGAGAAGGGGAATGGATTTTGGATTATGATGCCGAACAAATTTACCTGGATCGTCAGTTGATCGAACAGAAAAAAATTTCTTTGAAAGAGATGCAGGATAAGATCGCTGATTTTATGATCGAATTCGAGGGGGTCGGACATGTACTGACTGCTTATTCCTTGACTCATAATGCGTCGTCGGCAGGTAAGGAAGTCTTGTTTCAGAATGCTTTTTCTCAGAAACGGAGCGGAGATATTTTGTATTCCCTGGTACCGACCTGGATTCCAACCCTAAAGGAACGGGAAGACAATTATGCGCGTTATAGCAAGAGAAACCGGGTTCCGCTTTATCTGTATGGGGCTGGGGTACCTCAGGACTTACCTCAGGAGTGTCAAATGACCGCTTTGTTACCGATGTTGTGTCGTATACTGGAAGTACCGGTTCCCTATACGGCCGGGAAATAGAAGTTTTTTCATTTGTTTTTAAAGCGGAGTGTTTCCATCAGAGTGACGATGTCTTCCCGTAAATAATCGATGACCGGAGCCAAAGAATCTTTATCGGGGTGCTGGTTGAAATATAAAGCTCCGCGCAGAAAATGACGGGTGGAATCGGTGATGAAAAATTGAGTGGAAGAAGCGGTATTTCCTTCGATATAATAAATGAGTCCGAAAATTTCCCGATTCTTGAAATATTTTTCGTTGATCGATTCGGCCTTTATCGTATGCGTATAGGCCAGATGATGACAGTCTTCGAGATAATGATTCAGGGCGGTATCGTTGTTGATCTCTTTATAGGAGAGATGGAGTTTGGCGTTGTATTGCGGATAAGAAAGATTCATCCACCCTGGTTCTGCCTGCTTATCGGGATCGGCTTCCAAGATGGCCTGTGCCGATTGCTCGAAACAATAGGGTAGAGTGTCGGGAGAAGCGACCCACTGTTTTTCAGGAAAGTCGATCCTGAAATATCCGTAAGGCTTGGGAGTATATTGGTCCTTGCAACCCGACGCCAGGAGTAAGAATAGAATAAAAGCTGTTTTTAGCATCACATGAGGTATTTATTTTTCAGTAAACCTGTATCAATTTTTTTCGTATTTGATTTTTTTTATCCGGCGGTTATCGACTTCCAAAATTGTGAATTTATGGCTTTGATAAGTGATTACGTCGTTCTTTCCGGGCAATTCTCCCTTGATTTCCAGAATCAAACCGGCTAGGGTATCGGCTTCTCCTTCGATATCTTTGAAACTATCCGGATCTGCATCTACGATTTTAATAAAATCATTTAATAGAGTACAGGCTTCGAAAATATAGGTGTTGTTGGATAATTTCGTATAGGTTTCTTCTTTTTCATCATATTCATCGTTGATTTCTCCGACAATTTCTTCCAGAATATCTTCCATGGTTACGATCCCGGAAGTTCCTCCGTATTCGTCGACGATGATGGCCATATGGACCTTTTTTACCTGGAATTCTTCCAGCAAATCATTGATTTTTTTGGTCTCCGGTACGAAATAGGCCGGACGGATCAACGATTGCCATGCGAAATTCTGAGGCTCTTTCAGATGGGCAAGCAAGTCTTTGACGTACAAAATACCTTCGATGGTGTCCAGATTTTCACGATATACCGGCAAGCGGGAATACCCGTGTTCGATTACCACATTTTTGACTACTTCGAAACTATCTTCGATATCCAGGGCTATAATGTTGATGCGGGGACGGATGATATCGATGGCAGCGATATTGCTGAACCGTACGATTCCCTCTAAAATATCTTTTTCGTCGTTGATTTCTGCATCTTCGGTCAATTCCAGGGCTTTGGATAACTGATCCATGGATAAGCCGTCTTTTTTGGCCATTCGTTTGCTGATAAGGGAAGTTGACCGGATCAATAAGGTCGATAAAGGACGGAAAAGATAAGTGAGGAAAGTCAAAGGACCTGCCATAAAAATGGCCATTTTTACCTGTGAGCGATTAGCGTATAATTTGGGTATAATCTCACCGAATAAAAGGATGATGAAAGTGACCCCTATCACCTGGATGATAAATCCCAACACAGGATTACCCGAAAAATCGAATAAAGAATTAACCAGATAAGTCGATAGAATGACTATACCTACATTTACGAAATTATTAGTAATCAGAATGGTCGATAGTAATAGATTCGGCTTTTGGTGAAGATTGGCTACTTTATCGTAACCTTTTTCTTTCAATTTTTCTAATTCTCCGGGAGATAGAGAGAAATAGGCTACTTCTGAGGCAGAAGCTAATGCTGAACATAACAGAAGGAATAGAAGAATAATCAGAAAAACAATGTCTGCAAGATCGAAAGTTCCGCGGAATATACTTTGTGCCGCGTCATAAGCGTCTGTTTCCAAAATGAAATGAATTAGTTAAACAAATTAAGCTAAAGGCTATAAGCTATAAGCTAAAAGCTGATTGCTATGAGTTTGAAAAGCCAGAGCTTTAAGATTAAAACTCTAGGCTATACTGGGACAAAGATAATTGAAAAACTTTATTTTTATAGCTTTTCACCTTTCGCTTTTCGCTTATAGCCTATAGCTTATCGCCTTTCAGCCTTAAAATGGCAGATCGTCGTTATCGTCCGGTGTATTCATCGGAGGAGTAGCGGTCGTTGAAGTGCTACTTGAAACCGACGGCGTATAAGATCTGGGAGCATTTCCTGTGGCCTCACCGTCTTGTCTGGAAGATAACATTTGCATATTATCGGCATAAATTTCGGTCGTATATCTTTTTACTCCATTCTGGTCGTCCCAGGAACGGGTACGAATCCGTCCTTCGATATAAAGACGCATTCCTTTTTTGACATACTTTTCGACGATTTCAGCCAATCCTCTCCATAATACGATGTTATGCCACTCGGTCTGATCGATGTTTTCGCCGTTTTTGTTTTTATATCTTTCCGTAGTTGCCAGACGGAGATTGGCAACCGCTACTCCGCCTTCCAGGTATCTGACTTCCGGATCAGCACCTACATTTCCAATTAAAATTACCTTATTTACCATAATGCGTCCTAATTAAATTATTTAAATAATTGAAGCAGATAATGAGTGAATCATTGTTCGAAACCCATATACACGTGTAAATTTCTTAACTGAAATTTTACACAAGTTACGAAAAAAAACGGACATGGGATACATCGTCTGCATGATTTTTTTCAGAAAAGCGAAATTAAGGAAAAAAATCTGATTCAGAAAAAAATGACAAAAATCATCCCGTTTTTTTTATTCTTAATAGAAAAGCTTTATATTTGCAGACTGAAATTTGAACGAGAAGAAATAAATTATTGAATATTAAATATTTAAAGAAAATGACAAAAGCGGATATTGTTAACGAAATTTCGAGAACGACCGGGATTGAGAAAGTAGCTGTGCAAGCAACTGTGGAGGCTTTTATGGAGTCAATTAAAAATTCCGTTGTTGAGGGTAAAAACGTGTATTTAAGAGGTTTCGGTAGTTTCGTTGTGAAGAAGAGAGCTGAAAAAACAGCCCGTAATATTTCTAAAAACGTAACTATCAAAATTCCGGAACATTTTATTCCTTCATTCAAACCATCCAAGAGTTTTGTTAACGACGTAAAGGGTAATGTTAAAAAATAAGAAAGGAGGAATTTATGCCAAGCGGTAAGAAAAGAAAAAGACATAAGATGGCTACCCACAAACGGAAAAAAAGACTGAGAAAGAATCGTCATAAGAAGAAGTAAAATTCTTCGCGTTTGTGAGTAAAGATATAAACCTAAAGGCACACGTCTTTAGGTTTATTTGGTTAAAAGATAATGTAATACGGTATCTTAAATAGATAAAAGTTGTGAGTAGTGAGTTAGTTATTGACGTCAAAGCAGATGAAATTGTCATTGCCCTGTTGAGAGAAAAGAAACTGATCGAATTGACAAAGGAAAAGACCAGTATGCAATTTGCTGTCGGGGATATTTATCTCGGAAAAGTGAAGAAAATCATGCCGGGATTGAATGCTGCTTTCGTGAATGTAGGGTATGAAAAGGATGCTTTTTTACATTATCTGGATTTGAGTCCCCAGTTTCATTCGCTGGATAGCTATATCAAACAATGTATAGCTAGAAAAGGAATGCCGGTATCGAAGTTGAAACTGGAACCGGAAATTCCCAAAAATGGGAAAATTGCCGATATTCTGACAGTCGGACAATGGGTGGCCGTTCAGGTGGCCAAAGAACCGATTTCTACCAAAGGACCCCGCTTGACTTCCGAACTGAGTATTGCAGGACGGAATCTGGTATTGATGCCTTTTGCCGATAAAGTGTCGGTTTCCCAAAAAATAAAATCTCCGGAAGAACGGAAAAGACTGAAACGTTTGATCGAAAGTATCAAACCGAAGAATTATGGCGTGATCGTCCGGACTGTCGCCGAAGGAAAGAAAGTAGCTGTTTTCGATAGTGAGCTCAAAGAATTGGTCGAACGTTTCGAAACGGCTTTTAAACACATCCGGGAGATAGAACCTCCGAAATTGATTTTAGGAGAGATCGATCGTACCAGTGCCATACTCCGGGATATCCTGAATCCCTCTTTCGAAAATGTATATGTCAACGATATCACGCTGAGTAAAGAAATCCGGCATTTTCTGACTACTATTGCTCCGGAAAAGCAGGATATTGTCAAATATGTTTCTCCTGAGATACCGATTTTAGACCATTTTGGTGTGGATAAGCAAATCAAATCTTCTTTGGGAAAGACGGTTTCCTTTAAAAACGGAGCCTATCTGATTATCGAACATACGGAGGCTTTCCATGTGATCGATGTGAATAGCGGTAACCGGACCAAACTGGGGGACGATCAGGAAACGAATGCCCTTGAAGTCAATCTGGCAGCAGCCGAAGAAGTGGCTCGGCAATTGCAGTTGAGGGATATGGGAGGGATTATCGTCATTGATTTTATCGATATGCAAAAGGCGGAAAATCGCCAGAAATTGTTCGATAAAATGAAGGAATGTATGGAAATCGACCGGGCAAAGCATACGATCCTGCCATTGAGTAAATTCGGGTTGATGCAAATTACCCGCCAACGGGTACGCCCCGCTATGACTGTGGATACGACCGAACTGTGTCCGGTATGTCACGGTACCGGTAAAGCGGAAGCCGCTATTCTGGTGATCGATAAGATTGAAGATGAATTGGAATTTTTTGTATGTGAGAAGAAAAACAAACGTATTATCTTAAAAGTGCACCCTTTTGTCGGTGCCTACCTGAAAAAAGGATTACTGTCCATGCGGCGGAAATGGGCTTTCCGTTATCATATTTCACTGAAAATAGTTGATGTCCCTTCCTATTATATCTACGAATACCATTTCTATAACCGCTATAACCGGGAGTTGGAGAATTAGAAAAAAGTAAAGGTGAAAAGTGGAAAGATCGATCGTCCGGTTGGGAAGGAGGATTGATCGGGGGAGGATTTTATATTGCTGAGAAGAGGAATTCCGGGTGTATATGCTATGGCTGTCAACTTATGAAAATACAGCGGACAGAGATTGTCCGTGGCCTTCTTAAAGAAACTTGAAAAACGTTTGCATACCCATTAATTATATGTTAAACTTGTATTTGCGTCTAGTGTGAAAAAAAATTAATAATATTTTTGTATGGAGATTTTGCATCAGACGGTGTAGAGGCAAGAATGAAAATTAATTAATAATACACTTAATAGTTTATGAAAAAAGGATTGTTTGCTTTTTTGTTGACGTTCATGCTGGGTATTTTTACTGTTTCGGCACAGGTAGAAAATCCGGCTCAATGGTCATATTCTCAGAAGAGTCTGGGAAATAATGAATACGAACTTGTTTTTAAGGCCGCTTTAGAACCGGGATGGCATATTTATTCGATGTATACGCCCGAAGGTGGTCCTATGGCTACAACTGTTACTTTTGAAGAAGCCGGAAAAGGGATCGAATTGGTTGGAAAAGCAACAGAGAACGAACCCAAAAAAGAACATGACGATGTATTCGGTGTGGACGTTTGGTCGTTCGAACTTGAATATGTCATTACTCAAAAAATTAAAGTAACCGATCCGGCTATTGCTGCTGTAAAAGGTGAAATCGAATTTCAGGTATGCCGCGAAGGACAATGTGTGAGATTCGACGAATCGTTCGATATCAAGATCGGTGATCAGCCTGCTGCTAAAACTGAAGTAAAAGCTGCTGCTGCAACCGATTCTTCCAGTGATTCGACTAAAGACGAGTCTTTGTGGATATTTTTCTGGGGGGCTTTCGTAGCCGGTTTGGCTGCTGTGGTGATGCCTTGCGTTTTCCCGATGATTCCGATGACTGTATCTTTCTTTATGCACGGAGATACGAACAAAGCAAAGGCGAAAGCAAAAGCGATCTTCTTCTCTTTGTCGATTATCGCTATCTATACCGCTCTGGGATTGATTATTTCTATGTTATTAGGTCCTGATTTTATCAACTGGTTAAGTACCAATTGGGTGCCTAATGTATTTTTCTTTGTGATCTTTATGATTTTCGCAGCTTCTTTCTTCGGTGCTTTCGAGATTGTATTACCTTCCTGGATTGTAAATAAATCGGATGCACAAGCAGATAAAGGCGGATATGTCGGAGCTTTCTTCATGGCTTTCACTTTGGTATTGGTATCTTTCTCTTGTACAGCTCCGATTGTCGGGACTGTACTGGTTGAGGCTGCCAGAGGATCTGTACTGCGTCCGATTATCGGTATGTTGGGATTTTCTATCGCTGTAGCCTTACCTTTCGGTTTCTTTGCTTTCTTCCCTTCAAAACTAAGCAACCTGCCGAAATCAGGAGGTTGGTTGAACTCTGTAAAAGTGGTACTCGGTTTTATAGAAGTTGCTTTAGGATTCAAATTCCTGATGGTTGCCGACCAGACTTACCACTGGGGATTACTCGACCGTGAAATATATATCGCTATTTGGGTAACGATCTTTACTTTGCAGGGATTGTACCTGATGGGTAAAATCAAATTTGCACATGACAGCGAACTGAAATACATCGGTGTTCCCCGTCTGGCGTTTATCATCGCTACGTTCACTTTTGTGGTATATCTGATTCCGGGTATGTTCGGTGCTCCTTTAAAAGCTTTGGCCGGTTATTTCCCGCCTCAGGAAACCATCGACTTCGATATCAACCGGATTGTACGGGATAATGTAAAGCAGATTTCTGTCAGTGGTGTTGCTACCGGAACAGCTAAGAAGTCTGACGCTTGTGAAGCTCCGAAATATTCCGATTTCTTGCATTTAGCTCATGGTTTGGATGGCTATTTCGATTATGATCAGGCTTTAAAATGTGCTCAGGCTCAAAACAAGCCGCTCTTTATCGACTTTACAGGACACGGTTGTGTAAATTGCCGCGAAATGGAACAATCGGTATGGTCCGATCCGCGTGTATTGGATATGTTGAAAAACGATTATGTCGTAGTGGCTTTGTATGTAGACGACAAGACTACTTTACCTGAAAGTGAATGGTATGTATCCGATTATGACGGAAAGAAAAAGAAAACATTAGGCAAGAAAAATGCTGACTTTCAGATCAAGAAATTCGATTCTAATGCACAGCCCAACTACATTTTGTTGGATAGCCGCGGCGGCAACGATAATGATCTGAGACCGCATATACTGGCTGCTCCAAGAGGACATAACCTGGATAAAGATGCTTTCGTTGAATTTTTGAAACAAGGTTTGGAAGAATATAAGAAAAGAGGAAATAATTAATTGACTCTTTGACTGATCGATCAGGTACCCCGGAAACGGGGTACCTTTTTTATTTTCCGAAAATTCGGTCTTTTATGTAACTTTTGATCTTTTCAACTGTCTTAGTATTGTAAGTGAGTTTGAATGATGGATAAAAATGAATTTATATCTCTGGTACTTCCTTTAAAGGATCGGTTGTTTCGGGTGGCTTGGTGTATTCTGCGAAGCAAAGAAGAGGCCGAAGATATTGTTCAGGATGTAATGCTGAAGGTGTGGAGGGATGAAAAAGGAAAGGTTGAAAATCTGGCAGCTTATTGTTACACCATGGCCCGGAATCTGGCTTTAAACCGATTGGTCTTGAAAGACAATCGGAGCAAGGAGTTGGAAGGGGCATATGAACAGGAAGTGCAGGAACAACCGTTGGAAAATATAATCCGTACCGAAAAGATGAAGTTGTTATATCGGATGATTGACGGATTACCCGGTTTACAGCGGGATGTCGTCCAATTGAGAGATATGGAAGGACTGAGTTATCGGGATATTGCGAAAACTTTACAGGTGACGGAAGAACAGGTGAAAGTGAATTTATTCCGGGCCAGGAAAAAAATTAAAACATGGATTTTAAACATGGAGAATTATGGATTATGATCGGATCATAGGGTTGTTGGATAAGTACTGGAAGTGTGAAACCACCTTACCCGAAGAAGAAGAACTGCGTTATTTTTATAAGCATTGCCGGCAAATGCCGGAAGAATTGGCCGAATATAGGGAGCTGTTCATCTTTCAGGAAGGGGAAAGACAAATCGGGTTAGGAAATGATTTCGACCGGAAAATTTTGGCTTCCATCTACAATAAACGTCCTGCCGGATGGAGAAAAGGGCTTCGGGCGGCTGCGGTGTTGTTGTTATTGATAGGGGTAAGCCAGGTATTGATCGATATAGGGAATCCGCAAAAGGATACTTGTCAGACTCCCGAACAGGCACTGGCCGAAGTCCGGCAGGCTTTGAATTTTGTATCTTCGAAGATGAACAGAGGACAACAACTGTTGGAAGAGAATATGGACGAAATGAAATGGATAAACCGATATATAAAATAAATAGGTAATGAAAAAGTGGATATGCATTGGATTATTTTTGATAGGAACCTGTAGTGTCCAGGCCCAGGATCTGGTGAGCGATTTTTTGGCCAAGACGAAAGAAAATAAAGTCTTTACACAGGTCAATATCAGCTCCAGGATGTTTCAAATGATTTCAGAGATCACGGATGCTGAAACGGAAAGTATTATCCGAAATTTGACCGGTATGAAAATGCTGACAACAGAACAGGAAACAGACCGGTATTTTCAGGAAGTACGGACGATGCTTCAGAAGCGAAAGCCTGAATATGAGGAATTGATGAGCATTCTGGAAGAAGGAGAACAGGTGTGGATGTATGTCCGGGAAAAGAATAAGGAGATTGTCGAATTGGTGATATTGGTAGGAGGAAAGGAAGAGTTTATGTTGATGAGCTTTTGTGGGGTGATCGATTTGAAAAAAATCTCCCGTTTGGCTAAAGCAGTAAATGTGGAAGGTATGGAGTACCTCGGAAAAGTAAAGAAATAGAGTGTGTCGAATTTTAAACTTTGGGATGATGAAAAAAAGTTTGTTCGTATTGATTTTAATCGGAGGTTGGGTAATCCCCTCTTGGGCTCAGAATAACAAAGAGTTCGAACAATTGTGCAAAAAATATCAGGATTCGGAAAATGTCGGATCGTTCGGAATGGATGGCTTGGGTTGTCTTTTGGCTTCCTGGTTTATCGGGAAAGAAGCGAACGATATAAATGCATTGATTCGGCAATGTTCTTCTTTCCGCATATTGAGTTGTAGCGGAGAAGAAAGTAAAATGCTATGTAAAGATATCCGGGCATTTGTCCGGGCTAGCAAACTCGAGGAATTGATCAGTGTACAAGAAGATGGATCGGAGGTGAAACTCTATATGCAAACGGTTAAAAATAAAGTCCATCAGGTTTTTGTATCGGTTGTCGATGAAGAACAGGAAGTTGTATTTCTGCAAGTAAAAGGAAAATTCGATCTGGCAGCTATTCAAAAATTAGCTAAAACTTCTCAGATTAGTTATCTTTGCCACTGAAAAGGACAACAGATATGCAGATATTGAAGTATATTTTCATCGGTTTGCTGATATTTTTAACGTGTGGTTGTGGTGGAAAGAAAAAACAAGGAGAATTCCGATATTTCCGGAATTATCAACGTACATTTAACGATTTGAACGATAAGCATCTGAAGGCTGCCCGACAATGGGGGATACAACCGGTTACTTCTGACGAATTGTTGGAAGAGCAAATGGGAAAGTTGGATAAAATCGGCTCCTGTCGTTATTATCAGGTAGATGAATTGACCCATTCTATCCCTTATTTGGTTCCCCGGGCAGAGAAATTATTGAAGACGATTGGCCGGAATTTTCAGGATTCCCTTTCCAGTAAAGGCCTCTCTTCCCGTAAGATCATCGTGACCAGTGTGTTGAGAACAACCGGGAATGTGAAAAAGTTGCGGAAGAAAAATGTGAATGCCAGTGCCAACTCAGCTCATGTTTATGGAACTACTTTCGATGTTGCATATGCCCGTTACAAAGGAGCCGAAAAAGAAGAAACCGATAAATTAAAGTCTGTGTTGGCAGAGGTTTTGCAAGATTTGCGCAAGCAAAAGAAATGTTATGTCCGTTACGAATTCAAACAAGGGTGCTTTCACATCACTGTTCGTTAAGTGAACAGGTGCGCTTCATTCTTAGTTGTACCTTTTGTAATGAATTTGGTAACCAACTCCTTTCTTTAAAATCAACTGGTCTTTGTCGAGCTGTATGATATTCAGGGTGTCTGAAAAATGTAAGGTTTGACGGTTGCCGGTACTTTCTCCTTCCAGAATGAGTGTTTTTCCGTTTATCTTCCAGCTTTTGTATTGAAGAGTGGCCATATTGATCGAACTGGCTTTTCCGTCTTTCTGAAATTTTATTCCTTGTACATCCTGGGCTCTGCCGGGGATGGGTTCACACCAGGAACCTAGTATTTTTTTCTCGTAACCTGTATTGGAACAGGATATCAGGCCTAAAGTCAGACAAGCGATTAAAGTAAAATTTTTCATATCACATTTTATTTTATAGTTGTTTGTTTTTAAGGAGATAGCAAAAATAAAATTCTATAGGTGAAATGACGAACTTGTCTTGGAGAAAGAGAAAAAATCTTGATTTTAATCAAGATTTTTTCTGGATTCGTAGAGAATACGGGTTCTGATCCGGCTTAATGTCTCGGGAGTGATTCTGAGGTAAGAAGCAATTTCTTTGAGATTAACCCTGTTCAAAATATCGGGAACTCTTTTTTGTAATTGGAGATAACGTTCCTCGGGGGTATCACAATGCAGGGAAATTATTTTTTTGAGAAAGTCGAAGGCCAACGATTCGACGAATGCACGTACATAAATTTCACCGTCGACCGATATTTGAAGAAAAGGACGTAAGGTTTCCAGAGGGGCCTGGATAACGACAGAATCTTCTAAAGCTTTTACATCCAATAAAGCGTCACAACCCTTTCGGGAAGGCAGGTAGGAGGATATAATTTCTTTCTCGAAAGCAAAAGCCATAATGTGTTCTGCACCTTTAGCGTCATGGCGGAGAAATTTGAAGCTTCCCCGGACGAAGATACAAATAAAGCCTCACATTTTAATATTGAATTATCTTTCAAAATTGATTATCTTTGCACGCCCGGAAGGGAAGGAATCATAGGTAATTATAAAAATAAAATATATTATGGGTTTACAATGTGGTATTGTCGGACTGCCGAATGTTGGAAAGTCTACCTTGTTTAATTGTTTGAGTAATGCGAAGGCGCAATCCGCCAATTTCCCTTTTTGTACGATAGAGCCCAATGTCGGGGTGATCACTGTTCCCGATGAACGGTTGAATAAACTGGTCGAGTTGGTGAATCCGCAGAATGTGGTTCCTGCTGTGGTTGAAATTGTCGATATTGCCGGCCTGGTGAAAGGAGCCAGTAAGGGCGAAGGATTGGGTAATAAGTTTCTCTCTAACATCCGTGAGACGGATGCTATTATTCATGTGTTACGTTGTTTCGATGACGATAATATCGTACATGTGGACGGTAGTGTAGATCCGGTGAGGGATAAGGAAATTATCGATACTGAATTGCAGTTGAAAGATTTGGAAACAGTAGATAATCGCTTACAGAAAGAGGAGAAAAGAGCTATGACAGGTGGGGATCCGGTCGCTAAACGCTTAGTTGAAGTACTTCATCTGTATAAAGCTGCCTTGGAGAAAGGATTGTCTGCCCGTACCGTCGTATTGGACGATTTACAACAGGAAGCGGCCAAAGACCTGCAATTATTGACTAATAAACCCGTATTGTATGTTTGCAATGTCGACGAAGCCTCGGTTGTGAAGGGAAATAAATATGTAGATGCTGTTCGTGAAGCGGTGAAAAATGAAAAAGCCGAAGTATTGATTATCGGGGCAGGCATTGAGGCTGATATTGCAGAACTGGAGACCTACGAAGAGAAACAATTGTTTCTGGAAGATTTGGGACTAAAGGAAGCCGGAGTCAACAAGCTGATTCGTACGGCTTATCATTTATTGAATCTTCAGACCTATTTTACTGCTGGCCCGAAAGAAGTGAGGGCATGGACTTTCCGTAAAGGTATGAAAGCACCTCAGACGGCCGGTATTATCCATACCGATTTCGAAAAAGGGTTTATCCGGGCCGAAGTGATCAAATACGATGATTTCATTGCATACGGTTCCGAAACGAAATGCAAAGAAGCCGGCAAAATGTCGGTAGAAGGGAAAGATTATGTGGTGCAGGATGGAGATATGATGAATTTTAGATTTAATGTATAATCGATCACGGGGACGGGGCAATTGTGCGAAAATTTCGCACAATTGCCCCGTCCCCGTGATCGATTTTTCATCAGTCTTCTTCGTTAGGTAGATAGAAGTCGAAATCGCTATTGCGGTCACAGATTAGAAGGCCGTCCTGGATGGTCAAGGGAGCTACTTGAATACAACTTCTCCGGTATTGATACGGTAGGTTGCCTGATTCATCATTTCGGGTTTCGGTATGTGATTTACGTCCCGGGTGTGTGAAGTAGAATATATAAGCTTTATCTCCGGCCACAACGACGTCGGCATGTGCTCCCTGAGGAGTATCCTGGAAACGCTTGCCTGGTTTATCCAGGAGCAATCCTTGTTTTTCCCAGGTATTTAAGTCGGTGGAACGGTATACCCGCAAACCTTGCCATTCATCGGTGATCATCCAGTAATAATTGCCGAAACGGAATACTTTGGGGCCTTCATGGGCATTCCCTCCAATTGCCGGCTGATCGTGGGTAATCCATTTTTTTAGATTTTTACTTTCGGCCATCATTGTCACAGAGCCGCGGTTCTGGTCTTTGTACCACATTTTCCAAGTACCGTCGGGAGTCCGGTATAAGGTAGGATCGATGATATTGGAGTTGATCTGTGGTTTTCCTGCATATTTCCAGTCCCATAAATTTTTACTAGTGTAGTGGGCGATACAGGCATTCCCGCTCCAATGATTGCGTACGCCTTGAATATAAGATACGAACATATGGTATTTACCGTTGTGATACACGACATCCGGTGCCCAGAATGTGTTGTGTCCCGGTTCGATATCCAGGTCGAGAGTGCCCCGGTAAACCCAACTTTGACCATGGTCGTCGGAAGAGGCTATACCGATCTGATTCCCATAACAATAGGCGACGTCTGCGGTTTCGGAATTTGCCCGGCGTTGCGTGTAAAGCATCCACCAGTTTTTTTCAGTCCGGTTCCAGATAAGTACCGGGTCGGCAGCTCCATCGGTAATCGGATCCCGGAATAGGGGAGCCGGAGCTTGGTGTTGTCCCCACAAACTCATGGTGTAAAGCAGGAATAGAATGAAAAATAAAATTTTCATGGCTGTAGAGTGATTAGATTAGTACAAAAGCTTTACAAGGATACATTTAGAATTTGGGAGCCTGGGCTTCATTCGACGGCATATTTCCTTCCACGTAAGGCCAACCCTTTTTCCAGTGTATCCGGTCGAGCATCACTACCCGCCCTTGTTTGGCCTTATCCCGGATATAAGCATGATATAAAATCCAGTCGTCTCCTTTTTTATCGGTCATGATTTCGGCGTTGTGCCCCGTACCGGCAAAACTAGCATTGGGATGAATGACCACCTCGTGGTGGTTGTCGAGCATGGAATTGCCGTTTTTGTCCATGTAAGGGCCGAACAGGCTTTCCGACCTGCCGACGACCGTGGTGTAGGTACTTTTTTCTCCCTGACAACATGAACCGATGGAAGCGAACAGATAGTAATACTTGCCTTTTTTATGGACATATACGGCTTCGTAGGCCGTTCCTGCTATCTGCGTCGGTTTTGCACCGGGACGGATATGAAGTCCATCTTCGCTTAATTCGATATAATAAATACCCCGGAAACTTCCCCAAAACAGGTATTTTTCTCCGTTTTCTTCGATATAAAAGGGATCGATAGAGTTTTGAACTCCGATTTCATTACTCCTGAAGAGTTTTCCCTGGTCCGTAAATGGTCCTGCCGGCGAGTCGGCAACGGCGCATCCGATACCGCAAGTATGTTCTCCTCCCCAGCGGGACATCGCATAGTATAGCACGTATTTCCCATCGATGTGATTGATATCCGGCGCCCACAAACCGGCTTTGGGTTCGAAAGTCGGACGTGTCGCATCGGTGAAAGCAGTTCCGACAAAAGTCCAGTTAACCAGATCGGGAGATTTATAAATCGGTATATTGTGAATATCCTCGGTGGCGTATAAATAAAACATTCTGTCGGGAGCTTGAATCACAGTAGGATCCGGAGTCGACTTAGCCAGAACCGGATTACAGTAAACTTTAATTTTAGGTGTTGTTCCATAACTATGGAGAGAACAGAAGAGGAGAAGTATGAAGATGAAGCTTATTTTCATAAATATTGAAGTCATAATAATCAAAAAGAAAACGGTGACAGTCCAGTTTGCAACCTTTGTTACCGTTTTTACTGTTGTCACCGTTTTAACTTTATAAATTGCTTGGGTATCTCCTTGTCATACTAACAGGAGCTATCGGTTATTCTGCACCGAATTTATAAATACAGGTGCTATGATATTTTTCTCCCGGACGTACGACAACCGAAGGCCAGTCGGCTTTGTTGGGGGAATCGGGATAGTGTTGTGTTTCCAGGCAAAGAGCAGAACGTAAGGGATAGTAAATACCGTGTTTACCTTTTACAGTCCCGTCGAGGAAATTGCCGGCATAAAATTGAATACCCGGTTCGTTGGTATATACTTCCAGAGTACGTCCGCTTTTGGGGTCGTACACTTTAGCTGCAACTTGGCTGATGTCGCCTTGGGTGTTCAAAACGTAGTTGTGGTCGTAGCCGTGACCGTTTTTCAATTGTTCGAAATCGTAATTATCGATTCTGGCACCGATTGCGGTTGCTGTCCGGAAATCCATCGGAGTACCTTCGACCGGTGCGATTTCGCCGGTAGTCATAAACGTACTGTCCACCGGAGTATAATAATCGGCATTCAGCGTCAACTGATGATCCAGAATGGTGGTTTTGCCATCTCCTGATAGGTTGAAATAAGCATGATTGGTCAGATTGACGATCGTCGGTTTGTCGGTTTCTGCTTCATAGTTGATCTGAAGAGCATTGTCGTCGGACAAGCTGTAAGTAACCGTTGTTTTCAGCGTTCCCGGAAAACCGGCTTCTCCGTCGGGAGAAACACAGCTCAGGACTAATGTCTGGGCATTGGGTTGGGTTGCATCCCAAATCCGGTGATGAAATCCGGTGTCGCCTCCGTGTAAGCAGTGACCGTAATTATTTTGAGGCAATTGGTATTCCTGGCCGTCCAGGATGAAACGTCCCTGATTGATCCGGTTACCATAGCGTCCGATCAGAGCTCCGAAATTACCACCTTGGTCGGCGATATAATCGGCGATAGAACTGTGGGCCAGCATGATGTCACCGAACTTGCCGTTCCGGTCGGGTACCCAAATAGAAACGATACGACCTCCGTAGTTCGTGATCGCTACCTCTACACCATTTTTGTTTTTCAGTTCGTATAAAGCGACTTTTTTTCCGGAAACCGTCGTGTCGAAATCTGCTTTCTTTAATCCGGATAAGGTCGTGCCCGTATCGGTCTTGCTGTTACAAGCCATCAGAGAGCATAATGCACAGCATACGATGAGTAATCTTTTTTTCATATATAAAGTATTTAGTGTGTAATTTTGTTACAAAGTAAGAAATAATCCGGATAGGATACTAATAAAATTATGTCATAAAATGGTATTTTCAGATCAAACCAAACGTTTGAAGCCTGATTCCGGACCTGATTTTTACCTGATATTGACATTTAATGGTTAGATTCTTTTACCTTTTGTCTCATTTTAGAACTATTTTTACGCTATAGAAATTTTTAACCTAAAATATGATATGATGACTTTATTCACAAAATCGTTGTCGGTTTGTGCAGGTACTTTATTGGTAACAGGTATTTTATTCACCGGTTTTCGTTCGGCTGACGAAGAGCATATTGCTGTAGTAGGACGTCCTTCGACCAAGGTGGCCAATGTGAATTATACCGCTAGCCGAGCCCCTTTGAAGCCTTTACAGTTTATTAAATTACCTGTAGGGAGTATTCAACCCGAAGGATGGCTGAGAAAATACCTGGAATTGCAGAGAGACGGGCTGACCGGACATTTGGGAGAAATCAGTGCTTGGCTGGAAAAAAACGATAATGCTTGGCTGACTGCTGGCGGACAACACGGTTGGGAAGAGGTGCCCTATTGGTTGAAGGGGTACGGTAATCTGGCCTATATCCTGAACGATCCTAAAATGATTGCCGAAACAAAAGTTTGGCTGGAAGGGGTTTTCAAAAGTGTACAACCGGACGGGTATTTCGGACCGGTAAACGAACGGGATGGCCGCCGGGAATTGTGGGCTAACATGATTATGTTGTGGTGTATGCAGTCTTATTATGAATATTCCGGCGATCAACGGGTGATCGATTTGATGACCAATTATTTCAAATGGCAGTTGACGGTCGATGACAGTAAATTCCTGAGGGATTATTGGGAAAATAGCCGGGGAGGTGATAACCTTTGGAGTGTATATTGGTTGTATAATATTACCGGTGATTCATTTTTATTGGAACTGGCGGAGAAGATTCACCGTTGTACGGCCGATTGGACAATGGACAGTCGTTTACCCAACTGGCATAATGTGAATGTAGCACAGTGTTTCCGTGAACCGGCCACTTATTATATGCTGTCGGGTGATTCGGCCCATTTGGCTGCCAGCTATAATGTACATGCTTTGATTCGCCGTTGCTTCGGGCAAGTGCCGGGTGGTATGTTCGGGGCTGATGAAAATGCCCGGATGGGATGTATCGATCCCCGGCAAGGTACTGAAACCTGTGGGTTTGTCGAAGAAATGGCTTCCGACGAATTGATGATGCGTATCACTGGCGATCCGATGTGGGCAGAACAGTGTGAGAACGTGGCCTTCAATTCTTATCCCGCAGCGGTGATGCCTGATTTCAGGGCTTTGCGTTATATAACTTCCCCCAATCAGGTGTTGAGTGATGCTCAAAATCATAATCCCGGGATTGATAACGGAGGGCCTTTCCTGGCGATGAATCCTTTTAGCAGCCGGTGTTGCCAGCATAATCACGCACAGGGATGGCCTTATTATACCGAACATTTGGTGATGGCTACTCCGGATAACGGTCTGGTGGCCGCTCTTTACGGAGCTTGTCAGGTTAAAGCTAAAGTGGGGAATGGTAAAGAGATCGTTTTGAAAGAAACCACTCACTATCCGTTCGAAGAAACCATTGCTTTTACGGTGGATACGAAAGAAAATGTGAATTTCCCGTTTTATCTGCGGATTCCCTCCTGGACCAGGAAGGCACAGGTAAAAGTGAATGGCAAACGGATGAAAGTCTCTCCTGTTGCCGGAGAGTATTTCCGTATCGAACGGACTTGGAAAAACGGTGACCGGGTAGAACTGGTATTACCGATGCACCTGACTATGCGTACCTGGCAGGTAAATAAAAATAGCGTCAGTGTGAATTACGGTCCTCTGACTTTATCGCTGAAAATCGGTGAGGAATTTATCCGGAGAGACAGCCGTGAGACGGCTATCGGGGATTCGAAATGGCAAAAGGGGGCAGATGCTGAAAATTGGCCTTCTTATGAGATCCATCCGACAACTGCCTGGAATTATGCATTGGTATTAGGCGAAAAGGACCCGCTGGAAGGGTTTGAAGTGGTGAAAAAATCCTGGCCGTCGGATAATTTCCCGTTTACTCCCGGTAATGTCCCCTTGGAAGTGAAAGCACAGGGCCGCCGGATTCCTTCGTGGAAGATCGATAAGTATGGATTGTGTGCTGTGTTGCCTGAAACAGATGCACCGAAATCCCCGCAGATTGAAAATATAACCTTGATACCGATGGGAGCTGCCCGTTTGCGGATTTCTGCTTTCCCTGCCGTATCCGAATAATAGAGCCTGCAAGGTGAGATTTGGATGGTATATTATAGTAATTGGATTCTCCTGTCCTCATGTAAAAGCGGATAGAAGACTGTTTTTCGGAATCCTTTGGATATAGCCTTAGGAGATTCTTATGTTTTTTTGTTGGCTTCCGACGGACATTATTATATGTACGGGACTGGAGGATGGTTTTGCTTGCTATTCTTCGGACCAATCACGGGGACGGGGCAATTGTGCGAAAATTTCGCACAATTGCCCCGTCCCCGTGATTCTATAATAGGTTAATGTAATCTGTCCAACTTTTCGGGGGGGGGCAGTTCAGAATCGGAACGGTATAGAAAAAATAAGTCTAAATTTATAGGTATAAATAATATGTAAATACTGTAATTTATATGGGATAAAATTTTTATCTGAGATCGATAACTTCTACTTCCGGATGTTTAGCCGGGTCGAATTTAAAGAATGAATCGGCAGGTACGGGTGAACTTTGTTTGATGGATTTAATTGTGATCAGGACATTGTTTCCGTCTTTGCCGAAAGAGGTTACTTTTTGTATCGATGAAGTGGCCGGATTTACCCAGATACCGATTTTTGTAAAGTTACGGCTTTTATCTGTAGGAAAAAGTTCGATGTAGGTTATGTCGTTGCCCGTGCTGACCAGTTTTTGGTCGAATCCTTGGTTGTGGATATCGAAAAGTGTCGTCGGATTCAACATCTCTTCTTCTTCTTCATTGGGATTTTTGATGTTGACTTCCTGTACTTCCGGCATATAGGTATAGATATTTTTCCCGTCGTAATAGTTTTCAACGTCCATCACGTTGAGTTTATAAAGATTTCCCTTCATCCAGGCTTTTCCTTCGTGCATTTCATGGATATTTTCGCTGGGGTTTTCCATCGTTAGGGTAAAGTCGATTTCTGCTGCCGGGTAAGCTTTGAATTTTGCAGCTGCTTTATCCAATATTTCTTTTGCTTTCGGGTCGTTTTGTGCAAATACTGCATAAGCGAGGAGCACAAATAGAAGAGTCATAAAATATCGCATAATAAAAAGTTTTAATGTGTTCTGATCCTATTTTGTAATTTCATTACGGCAAAGATACAGAATGTACCGTATATTCTGAAATTTTATTTAGATTTGTATGGTGAAATAAGTTTAAGGACCTATGTTGTTATTTATCAAGCTCGGCTTTTTCGATATACTGGATATTCTGATCGTTGCTTTTATTTTTTATCAGATTTATCGTTTGGTGAAGGGGACGGTAGCGATTAATATCTTTGCCGGAATTTTTACGTTTTATGTGGCCTGGTTGTTGGTGAGGGCGTTGAATATGGAGCTGATCACCTCCATTATGGGGCAGTTTTTCGGTATGGGAATGATCGCCCTGCTGATCGTTTTTCAACAGGAAGTCCGCCGGTTTTTATTGCTGGTGGGTAGTAAATATAATTTGCAGAATATTTTCAATCTGGAGAAATTGTTTGCCAAGCCTGTGATCAAGGAAGATGTATCGGATGCTATCGTCGAGGCCTGTGTGAATTTTTCGGCTTCGAAGACGGGGGCTTTGATTGTTTTTCAGCAAAATACCGAATTGTACAATTATGCCCAGACAGGGGTCATGATGAAAGCGAAGGTGACCGATGAATTGATTGAAAATATTTTTTTCAAGAATACGCCTTTACACGATGGAGCCGTTATCATCAATGAAAATAAGATTTTAGCCGCCCGTTGTATTCTTCCGGTCTCCGATCGCCGGGATATTCCCGGAAGTATGGGATTGCGGCATCGGGCTGCTTTGGGACTCAGTGGGGTGAGCGATGCTTATGTGGTTGTCGTGAGCGAAGAAACCGGAAATATCACTTTCTTTAAAGACGGAAGTTTTAAAGTAAAAGTGAGTCCCGAGGAATTGAAAAAATTTTTGAGCAACGATTTCTCCGGCTTTGTGGTGAAATAATGTGATTTGCCCGGCCGGTGGTAGTAAAACAGGGGTCCTGCATGCAGAACCCCTGTTTTGACGGTAAGCGGTTGGTTTATAAAGTTTTCAGACAAGCGTTGACATTGTCTTCGATTCGTTTCAGCACATGGGTAGAATCGGCTTTTACGAATTTCTGGCCTGTGATGTGTTCATATAATTCGATGTAACGATCGGTAATTCCGGCAACTACTGCGGGAGTCATTTCCGGTACTTTTTGTCCGGCTTGTCCCTGAAAGCCGTTATCCATCAACCATTCACGAACGAATTCTTTGGATAATTGTTTTTGTTTTTCACCTTTGGCGAAACGTTCTTCATACCCTTCTGCATAGAAATAACGGGAAGAATCCGGTGTATGGATTTCGTCGATCAGGTAAATCCGACCGTTTTTCTTTCCGAATTCATATTTGGTATCTACCAAAATCAATCCTTTCTCGGCTGCAATTTCTGTCCCGCGTTGGAATAAGGCATAGGTGTATTTTTCCATCAGCTCGTAATCTTCGCGGCTAACTAAGCCTTGAGCGATGATTTCTTCTTTGGAAATATTTTCGTCATGACCTTCATCGGCTTTTGTCGTGGGAGTGATCAGAGGAGAGTCGAATTTTTGATTTTCTCTCATTCCTTCGGGTAAGGGCAGACCGCAAAGGGTACGTTCTCCGGATTTATAAGCCCGCCAGGAACTTCCGGTCAGGTAACCCCGGATCACCATTTCTACTTTGAACGGTTCGCATTTATGTCCGACAGTAACCATCGGGTCCGGTGTGGCTATTTTCCAGTTCGGAACGATATCTGCGGTTGCATCCAGGAATTTAGATGCGATTTGATTCAATACCTGCCCTTTGTAAGGCACTCCTTCCGGCAATATGACGTCGAAGGCCGAAATTCGGTCTGAAACCACCATGACCAGATATTCATCATTGATATCATATACGTCACGCACTTTCCCTTTGTACACACTTTTTTGTCCCGGGAAACAGAAATCTGTTTTTACAATAGCATCCATAGAAATTATATTAAAAATTTAATCTATTTATTCTTCATTCTTTCCTTGCCGTTCTTCCTGCTCTTCATTGTAAGCTTTTACAATATCCTTCACCAGCCGGTGACGTACGATATCGTCGGAATTAAATTCCACGAAAGCGATGCCCTTGATGTCTTTCAGGATTTTGAAAGCATGAATGAGGCCCGAATCTCCACGCCGGGGTAAGTCGATCTGACTCATATCACCGGTGATTACAAATTTTGCACTGATCCCCATTCGGGTTAAAAACATTTTCAACTGATTGCGGGTCGTATTCTGGGCTTCGTCGAGGATTACGAAAGAGTCGTTTAACGTGCGTCCTCTCATATAAGCCAGCGGAGCTATTTGGATAATTTCGGATTCCAGATATTCTTCCAGCTTTTTGGGCGGAATCATGTCCGACAGGGCGTCGTATAGAGGCTGAAGATAAGGATCTACCTTTTCTTTCATATCTCCGGGCAGGAATCCCAGGTTTTCACCGGCCTCGACAGCCGGACGGCTTAACACGATCCGTTTCACTTCACGATTACGCAAAGCCCTTACAGCCAGGGCGATCGCTGTATAGGTTTTACCCGAACCGGCAGGACCGGTAGCGAACAATAAATCATTGGTTTTGGCCAGTTCTACCAGTTTACGCTGATTGGAGGTACGGGCACGGATCGCTTTACCGGCATTCCCGTATAAAATCACCGATTCGGTATCTTCCGGATCGGCGACAACATGATCTTCCAGGATGATCCGTTTCAGATTCGCTACCGTGAGCATATTATAACGGTGGTAGTGCTCGAGTAAAGCAATGATTTTAGTATTTAAAATTTCTATATCGTTGATTTCTCCCTGGATAATAATTTCATCTCCCCGGGCTGTGATCTTCAGTTTGGGAAAATACTCTTTTAATAGATTGAATTTTGAATTGTTAACTCCGTAGAAATCAATGGGATCTATATTCCCTATACTTATTCTTTTCTCAATCATGCAATCTTCAATAAATATAACAAAGGTACTACCTTTTTTATGATATGTGAGGGCAGATACCGATTTTTTTTAATCACAAAAATACGTTATTTTTGCAGCCACGAATTGGTGAGAAATGCATGAGGCTGTCGGGTAAGCTGTCCCGGAAGGAGGTAGAGATAACCTCTTTGACTAGTTATTTATGGAAGATCTGGAAAAGAAAAAAGAGGCTTTTGCCGAATTACTGGAAGTGATCGCAACACTTCGCGTCGAGTGTCCCTGGGATAGAAAACAGACGATGGAATCGTTGAGGGCTTTGTCGATCGAAGAGGTGTATGAATTGGGAGATGCTATTCTGGCAGGAGACATGGCCGAAGTGAAGAAAGAATTGGGGGATTTGTTGATGCATATCGTATTTTATGCCCAGATAGGCAGTGAAAAAGAAGCTTTCGACATCACCGATGTGCTGAATAGTATCTGTGAGAAATTGAAATACCGGCATCCTCATATTTATGGCGAGGTGAAAGTGGATAGTGCTGAAGAGGTATTGCAAAATTGGGAGCAGTTGAAATTGAAGGAAAAAGGGCGGAAACACCGGGTATTGGAAGGGGTTCCCGTGTCATTGCCGGCTTTGGTAAAGGCTTATCGTATACAGGACAAAGCGCGGGGAGCCGGGTTCGACTGGAAACAAAAGGAGGAGGTATGGACCAAAGTAAAAGAGGAACTGCAAGAGTTCGAGACAGAAATAGCGAAAGCCGACCAGGAAAAGATGGAGCAGGAATTCGGGGATTTTTTGTTTTCGATTATCAATGTAGCCCGCTTATACGGTATTAATCCCGAGAATGCATTGGAAAAGACAAACCGGAAATTTATCCGCCGTTTCGGTTATGTGGAAGATAAAGCGAAAGAGACAGGAAAAAATTTATCGGATATGAGCCTGGAAGAGATGGAGGTTTATTGGCAGGAAGCAAAAGGGAGAGAACAGAAATAGGGGGTAAAAGATGGATTTGACAGGGAAATGGAGATATATCGAAAATTACGGCTACGGTGTCGCTGAAGGTGAGCTTTACCTGAAACAGAAAGGACAAACGCTGGCCGGCAGGATCGTGTTTACGGATAAAGTCGAAGGAGAGAGTTCTTATATGATACAAGAGTTTTTAAAAGGAGAACTGGAAGGACGTAAAGTGCGACTGGAAGCCATCGAGTTCGACATCATTCATTCGGAGTTTCCGATAACCTATCAGTTGGATCATTGGTTCGGGCTATTGGTCGATGACAATACGATTAAAGGAGTAAGTAAAGACGGACAAGGGGTGGAAGGATATTTTGAGTTTGAAAAAGTAGCTACTAGTTTGCCCATGGAAATTTGAAATGCCTGTCATACCGGTATACAAAATTCAGGAAAGTTGACGAAAGTCAGCTTTTTTTTTATTCTTTTCTTTTAAATTGCCCATGCTATTAATCTAAAACCAGTTACTATGTCAAAAATTAAAAAACATCCGGTGTTGGAAGTCCCGGTAAGGGATAGAGTCATCTTTAAATATAACGGGCAGGAAGTAGAAGGAGAGAAGGGGTATACCATAGCTGCAGCATTGCATCGGGCAGGCTTTCCGGTGCATAGCCATAGTCTGGACGGGCGGGAACGTTCGCTGGAATGCGGTATCGGTAAATGTGGGGCTTGTGAAATGTTGGTGGATGGAAAAATCCGGCGGATTTGTATTACGAAAGTGGATGGGGTGAAGGAAGTGCGGGAAGTGACCGAAGATTTTATGGCCAGAAAGGTAAAACAACCGGTAGCCGATAAAAAGAAAATTTTGCGTACGACGGTGGTGATTATCGGGGCTGGGCCTGCAGGACTTGCTGTTCGGGAAGAATTCAATAAATATGGTGTGGATAATATCGTTATCGATAATAACGATAAGACAGGAGGACAATTTACTATGCAAACCCATCAGTTTTTCTTTTTCGAAAAAGAAAAACGTTTTGGCGGAATGCGTGGATTCGATATAGCCAGGACATTGGCCGGAGAAAATACCGACGGTATTTATCTGAATTCTACGGTTTGGGATCTGCTCGAAGGGAAAAGGGTGGCCGTGAAAAATATACAGACCGAAGAGATATTTTTTGTCGATGCGGATTACCTGGTTGTTGCAACGGGTGCCGTACCGTTTATGCCGGCTTTCGAAAACGATGACTTACCGGGGGTGTATACTGCCGCTGTAGTACAGAAAATGATGAACAGCGAATTGACTTTATTGGGTAAAAACGTCCTGACGATCGGTGCCGGTAATATCGGTTACCTGACCTCTTATCAGCTGATGCAGGCCGGAGCGCATGTCAAGGCTATTCTGGAGGCGATGCCCCGGGAAGGGGGATTTCCGGTTCAGGCCAACCGGGTTAGGCGTTTGGCTATTCCGATTCTGACTTCGCATATGCTGTTGAAGGCAATCCCGAATAAAGAACATAATGGCATCGTCGGTGCGGTGATCGCCCGGTGTGAAAACTTCCGTCCGGTTCCGGGTACGGAAAAGGTGATCGAAGGAATCGATGTCATTAATATTTGTACCGGATTGATTCCGGATAATCAGTTGCTCACCAAAGGAAAAGAGGTGTTCGGCGGACGTTGTTTTGCTGCCGGGGATGCGATCCGGATCGGTGAAGGGACCAGTGCGGTACTGAAAGGACGGCATACGGCGATGCAGATTATGATGGAACTGGGTGTACGGCTGGATTATGACGATTACCTTCTGTTGTCCAAAGAATACATCGATTCGCAGCAACATCCGGTGAAAGTGCTGGAAGAACCCCGTTTGCCGGAAGAATCCAGACGGCTGACCCGGGGATTCGTACAGGCAGATTGCCTGTATGGCTTTGCCTGCAACCCGTGTTCCTTTGCCTGTCCGCATGGTGCGATTACCAAAACTTCGACTTCTACGGTGCCGGTAATCGATTACGATAAGTGTATCGGTTGTATGGAATGCGTTTATCAGTGTCCCGGACTGGCTATTTTCGGTTATGATTTACGGAAAGACAATCTTTTCTTACCGATTGAATATGAAGCACACGAAGGGGCGGAAGTCTATCTGGTGAATAATAACGGGGAGATATTGGGAGAAGGAAAGATCGAAAAGATTCTGCATAAGCCGAATAAAACGAATGTAGCCCGGGTAAAATCCCTGACAATACAAGGGGATGCCCTGACGCGCGTCAGGGGATTCGTTGTGAAAGACAATTACCCGGAACCTTTACAGCCGAAACCTTTGTTGGAAGATACAGCAGGGCCCACCTATATTTGCCATTGTGATGATGTAAAACTGGAAGAAGTATTGCAAGTGATCGGGGACCGTACCTTTATTTCGATAGATGAAATCAAACATACGACCCACCTGGGCATGGGACCCTGCCGTGGTAAACGGTGTATTCCCCGTTTGCGGACAGCGCTTCGCAGCAGAGGAATCGAATTGGTCGGAGATGCCACTCCCCGGGCTCCGCTGTCGAATCAATTGACTTTGGGCGAGATCACACCTGCTAAAAAAGGAGATACTTATCTGGTAGCCAATCGGGATACCTTCAAGAAGATAGAAGTCAGTGCTTTGATTGCCGGAGGAGGTATCGCCGGAAGCTCGCTGTTCCGTTATATGGCAGAGGCAGGTATGAATCCGGTATTGGTGAATGCCGACCGGGGGTCGTCGTGGAGAAATATCGGTGGTGGACGTACGGCCTTCTCTTTGCCCGAACTGGCAGAAATAGCGGCTCAGAACCATCATATTTTTAAAGAATTACAATATCTGTCCAATATCGATTACAAACCTATCCGGTACATCAGTTTTGCACACGATGAGGAGACTTATAAAGCACTGGAAGCCAGCAAAGCCTGGTCGAAAGCGGAAATGATCGCTCCGAAGCAGTTCCGGGAAGAGATTTCTCCATATTTTAATGCTAATCCTAAAAAATATATTTCGGCCTTGGTATCGGAGGATTGCTGGCAGGCGACTCCCGGAAAAGTAGTAGACCTGGTACGTAATCTGGGAATAGCTGCCGGAGGGACGGTTATGGAGGATTGCCGGGTGCTCGAAGCTTGCCGTGAGGGGAAATATACCAGTGTATTGGTACAGACCCACGACAAAAAATATGTGGAGTATCGTACCGAACATTTTGTAAATGCTTTGGGAAGCGGAGCCGGTAAATTGTGCGATAGCATGGGGATAGATGCCGGCTTGTATCCTGTACGCCATCAGGCTTTCATTACCCGCCGTTTACCGATGTTGGGTAAACATGGGACGAATCTGGATATGTTGATCGACCGGCAAGATTATAAAGGTTTTTCTGCGGTTTATGGGCAGCAGATTGCTTATACCGGTCAGATTATCGGTTGTGCTTCGCCGAAACTCGACGCTATGCGTATCGATAAAAATCTGAAAGTGAATACAAAAGCTTTTCTGGAAATCGTCAGTGAGATGTTCTCCGAATGGATTCCCGATTTGGCCGGCGTAGGAATACAAGCGGTATGGGCCGGATATTATACCGAACCCCGTTATATTGTCGATCCTGAATTGGGACTGTTCGTCGGAATGCGTGGACACGGATTTATGCTTTCGCAATATATTGCCCGGATGTATGTCGACAAATTGTTGGGACGTCCTGTACCGGAATATTTTGAAAAATTGAAACTGAACGGGCCCGGATTATCCGAAAAGGCGTTTAAATAAAAAGTTTGTAAGGTTTGTAAAGTTCATAAACCCTGCGGGCGCTTTTTTATGGTTACAGCAACGGCCGACCAGGCCTGAGCTTCCCCCGGGAAGGTGCCTGTAGGGATTTTCTGTTTGTTCCTCCTCTCGCTCGGTTTGTGTTGCCGTCGGGTGTATTTTTTTACGAATGTTTTGCTCGTATATACGGTAAATATATCGGATAGCTGCAGATTAACATTACGGGGATTTAAATTATTCTGAGTTTTATTCTTTATATTTGCCGCGGGTAGCAGGAGTAAAACGTTCAATTGATTTAGCCATGGTTGAAATAGGAAGATTTAATACTTTGACGGTAGTTAAAATCGTCGATTTTGGAGTTTATTTGGATGGGGGAGAACGCGGTGAGATCCTTATGCCGAAAGAATATGTCCCGGCCAATTGTTTCCCGGATGATGAAGTGAAGGCTTTTGTTTATTTCGATTCGGAGGACCGGATTGTTGCAACGACGGAACATCCCCATGTAATGGTCGGCGAATTTGCTTTCCTGAAAGTGATAGCTCTTAGTCCTGTCGGGGCTTTTCTGGATTGGGGATTGCGGAAGGACCTGCTGGTGCCTTTCCGGGAGCAGCGCGATCCGATGATAGAAGGGAAATCCTATTTGGTATATGTTTATCTGGATAAAGCGTCCGACCGGATTGTAGCTTCGACGAAGATCGATAAGTATCTGGATCAGGTGTTTCCGGAATACGAACCTTACGAGGAAGTAGAAGTGTTGATCGCCCGGAAGTCGGATTTGGGATACAATGTGATTGTGAATAATACGCATTGGGGATTGATCTATAATAATGAGATTTTTCAGCCGCTGAAGATCGGTCAGAAAATGAAAGGATATATTAAGGAAGTGCGGGAAGACGAGAAAATCGATGTGACCTTGCAATTGCCCGGATATGCAAAAATAGAAGGTTTGGCCGGTATGGTGCTTGAAAAATTGAAAGATTACGGTGGTATTCTGGACCTCTCGGATAAAAGCGAGCCGGAAGAAATCTATAAGGTTTTCGGATGTAGTAAGAAAAATTATAAAAAGGCTTTGGGGACTTTACTGAAACAAAGACTGATCGAGATCGGCGATTCCGAAGTCCGGCTGAAAACAGAAGATTAAATTCGAAGCTCATTCGTCCGGTCACTTGGATCAGGTGATCAATCATGGTTATTTGGCCGTTGATTTTTTCTTTGTGTTTTCGGGCTTTGTGGTCGGTTATGCTTACGACGATCGTTGGAATAAGATGACTATCGGCGCCTTTTTTTTGCGTCGTCTGATCCGGTTGCAGCCGATGGTGGTGATGGGGATGTTTATCGGGGCTGTGTTTTTCTTTTTCGGGAGTGACGCTATGTTTCCGGGGATTGACCGGCTTCCTGATCCGGACAAAATATGCTTTTGAAAAGTGTAGCATATTGCTTTTCATCGTTCTGGCTATGCCTCGTTTAGGAGGTAAAAACCATTATTGGTTGAATGGATTATATGAAGCTCTGTGTGTGATCGTTGTCTTCCCTTTGATCGTAGCGCTTGGAGCAGGCGGAAAGTTATCCGGAAATCTGTTCTCGAAAGGTTGTGATTTTATGGGAAAGATTTCTTATCCGCTTTATATTGTTCACTATCCGGTTATCTATTTGTATTGGAATTGGGTAACACCGAGACATTTGCCTTGGACATCGGTATGGCCTTCTACTATTTTGATTGCAGCGTTTTGTGTGATGATGGCTTATGCCTGTCTGAAATTGTATGACGAATCCGTAAGAGCGTGGTTGAAAAAGAAGGTAGAAATCTGAACAAAGATTGTCCGAAAGTGAGAAATCTCACTTCGGGACAATCTCTGGAGTGGTTGTTCAGTCGATAAGTTCGACATCTAATGCCGGAGGCAGGTTTTTCTTTCTTTTTTTCTCCGGAAGCTCCTCCTGAATTTCCGGGATGTCTGCATTTTCTTCGGCTGCGACTTCTTGATCTTCCGGTTTGATTTCGGGCAGATGCTCCAGTTCGTAGTCGAAGGCGGTGATTTCGGGGTAGTCGAGTTTGCCGATGAGGGTCATGATATCCCCGGTGGTATCTTCGTTTGTTGTTTTATCTTCGATCTCTGTCGCCGCTTGTCCGGGCGTTTCTGTGAGATTGACCGTTTCTGAGGTTACTTCGACAATCGTAGCTGTTTCTGGCTCGCTATTTACCGCTGTTGTATCTTCAGGTATCTTCTCCGTATTGGGGGGGGCAATCGTTCCGGCTTCGGAAGAAGGATCGGGGATAATCTCTTCTATCGGGGGTAAGGGAAGCACTTCCTCTGTACATTCGCAAGCCTTGGCCGGAGTCTTTTCGTAAAGTTCTCCGTGTTCACAACAGAATACCCGCCCCGGGAATTTTTCGATCAGGTCGTATTGGTGGGTAGCTATGATAATCGTTTTACCGGTGTCACAGATTTCTTTTAATAATTCCACCAACTGATAGGAGGTTTCCGGGTCGATGTTACCCGTCGGTTCGTCTGCCAGGATCAGGGGAGGGGCATTCAATAAAGCCCGGGCCAGTACGATACGTTGCTGCTCTCCACCGGATAGCTGATGGGGCATCTTGGCTTGTTTGTCACTCATACCGACTTTCGTGAGTACGGTTTCAATCCGTTCCCTGATGGCTTTTTTATTTTTCCAGCCGGTAGCTTTCAAGACGAATTCCAGATTTTCATATACATTCCGGTCGATCAATAATTTGAAATCCTGAAAGACAATACCGCATTTCCGGCGTAGCAAGGGGATCTGTGACTTTTTGATTTTTTTTAATTGAAAACCGGCCACTTCAGCTTTCCCATATTCTAATGGCAATTCTGCATATAAAGTTTTCAGGAAGGAACTTTTCCCACTGCCTACTTTACCGATTAAATAGACAAATTCACCGCTTGCGATATCGATATTGACATTTTTGAGTATGGTGTTTTTTTGTTGGCGGATTACTCCCCCCTCCATTTTAATAATACTTTCTGCCATTTTACTGAAATACTAGGTTCAAATTTGAATATGCTGTTCTAAGCCCTACTCCGTTTTTAAGTTCTTTAATCCTGCAATAGTCGCTTCCGGATCTTCGGATTTGAATACAAAACTTCCGGCAACTAACGCATTTGCGCCGGCAGCAACCAATTCCCGTCCGGTTTCGAAATTTACTCCTCCGTCGATTTCGATCAGGGTATGGCTATGGGTAGCCTGAATGAGTGCCTTGAGCTTTTTCACCTTTTCGAGCGAATGTTCGATAAATGATTGCCCTCCGAAGCCGGGATTCACGCTCATAATCAGCACCACATCGATATCCTGTATAATGTCTTCGAGCAGGCTGACAGGAGTGTGGGGATTTAAAGCGACTCCGGCTTTCATACCCAAAGCTTTGATTTGTTGGAGCGTACGGTGCAAATGGGTAGACGCTTCCAGGTGAACAGTCAGGATGTCGGCTCCGGCTTTGTGAAATGCTTCGACATATCTTTCGGGTTGTACGATCATCAAATGAACATCGAGCGGTTTACGGGCTATTTTCTTGATTTGGGATACAACAGGTAAACCATAGGATATATTGGGCACGAATACACCGTCCATGATATCGAGATGAATCCAGTCGGCTTTACTCCGATTGACCATTTCCACGTCTTTACCCAGGTTCATAAAATCGGCGGCTAAAAGCGAAGGAGAAACTATTACGCTCATATGCTTTGTTTTTTATGGTTTATTTTATTCGGCTTCCTGATTTTCATCTTCGTACCAACTTGCATACATCGAGTAAGCATTCACAATTCTTTCAACTTCTCCTTTCAATAACTCTTCCCCTAATTGTTTCATTTTTTTTGCCGGTGTCCCGGCATATACCCAGCCTGATTCTACTACAGTACCTTTAGTGACTACACTGCCTGCCGCCACGATCGTATTGCTTTCAACCACAGCATCGTCGAGCACGATGGCCCCCATGCCGATCAGGACATTGTCTTTGATCGTACACCCGTGAATGACGGCATTGTGTGCGATAGAGACATTATTTCCGATGTTTGTCGGCGATTTTTTATAAGTGGCGTGGATGGTGGCATTGTCTTGTATATTGACTTTGTTACCGATCCGGATGGAATGTACATCGCCGCGTAGCACAGCGCCGAACCAGATACTGCAATCGTTTCCCATTTCTACATCACCGATAATAGCTGCATTATCGGCTAAAAAACAGTTTTTCCCGAATTTAGGGGTATGTCCGTTTAATTTCTTTATAATAGCCATATTGTAAACAAAATTATTTTAAAATTGAAATGTAACTTTTTAAATCGTTACGGGCTTCGAAGTTACGAATAATGAGGAAAACGGCAATAAAATATGCTAATTTTCAGTTTTTCAATTTCAATTTTCGATTATTTAATGAATCGGGCGAAACTGACTGCATCGATTGGGCGTACAAGAGGGTGTAATCAGAAAAATAATTAAATATTGAAAGGAGGAAGGCAATGAATATGGTAAAAAGAAATAGTGAGATCAAACCGTTTTATTCTAATTTTCTGGATGATTTTTTGAATACCGGATTATCCGCTTTTGAGGACAGAAGAGGTGTTCCGGCATTGAATGTCAAAGAAGATGAAAAGGAACTCGCCTTGGAACTGAGAGTTCCGGGAATGAAAAAAGAAGATATCCACCTGGATTATAAAGATGGAATCTTAACAATATCCGGTGAAAAAAATGAAGAAAAAGAGGAGAAGGACAGAGATAAATATCTGAGAAGGGAGTTTACTTCTTATTCTTTCCACCGGAGTTTCGAACTACCTGAAGAGAGATATGATGTTGCAAAGGCGCAGGCTGCCTATAAAGACGGTATCCTGGAAGTGACTTTGCCGAAAAAGGAGCAGAAAGATAAAGTGAGCAGACAAATTGAGGTGAAGTAGGTAGTTTGATTTTAGTAGTCAGCCGGTCCTTACGAGGATCGGCTGATTTTTGCTCCTTGATAATCAGAGAAATGAAAAAATAGTTGATTTTTTTTGTCAAAATATTTGGAGAAATATATAAAATCCACTTATCTTTGCACCGTCAAAACGAAACAGTTGTTTGAAATTATGCGAAAATAGCTCAGTTGGTAGAGCACGACCTTGCCAAGGTCGGGGTCGCGGGTTCGAGTCCCGTTTTTCGCTCACTTTTTAAAAGCCGGATATTATCCGGCTTTTTTTATAGCCTACGGGGACGGGGATGAGCTATTGGGGGAACACTATCGTAAAATTGTCGGAAATTTTGAAATTCGTCATTACAAAAATAAAAATTACTGAGATTTACACACTTTTGGAAATACTATTTTTGGCTATGGCCCTAAATTTCGTAATTTTGTTGCACTATGATGTTGCGTCGATATGGAAACGAATCCCCAATTAGAGCTTGCTTTTAATTTTCTGGAATATACCGGTACCAGTATTTTTTTGACCGGTAAGGCCGGTACAGGAAAAACGACATTTTTACGGGAGTTGAAGCGACGGTCGCCTAAACGAATGATTGTTGTCGCTCCTACCGGTGTGGCAGCGATCAATGCCGGGGGAGTTACCATTCATTCATTTTTTCAATTGCCTTTCGGACCTTATGTTCCGGGTAGAACCGAAGAAAACCGCTCGGGTGAAAAACAGTTTAGCCATAAATTCGGCCGGGAGAAAATCAATATTATCCGGAGCATGGATTTGCTGGTCATCGATGAGATCAGTATGGTCAGGGCGGATTTGTTGGATGCGGTGAGTGATATGCTTTGCCGGTACAGAGACCGAAGCAAACCGTTCGGTGGGGTACAGTTGTTGATGATCGGCGATTTGCAGCAATTGGCTCCTGTCGTGAAAGAAGAGGAATGGGGGATATTGAAGCATATTTATCCGTCTCCTTTCTTTTTTTGCAGCAAAGCATTGCAGACGGTCTCATATCAGTGTATCGAATTGACTCACGTATATCGGCAGTCGGATTCGGTATTCATCCATTTACTCAATAAGATCCGGGATAACCAGGTGGATCTGGCTACCTTGAAGGCTTTGAATAGCAGATATATACCCGGATTCAATCCGGATGATTCCGAAGGATATATTACGCTGACAACTCATAACTATCAGGCTCAGCAGATCAATAACCGCAAACTCGATGCGCTTGAAGGAAGGGCTTATACCTATTCGGCGGAGGTGAAAGACGATTTTCCCGAATATGCTTTCCCGACAGATAAGCATTTGGTATTGAAAAAAGGGGCTCAGGTCATGTTTGTGAAGAATGATTCGTCGGCTGAGAAACGGTATTATAACGGAAAAATCGGACGGATTACAGCGATCAGTGCAGACAATATCCTGGTGAGGTGCGGGGACGAAAAGGACGCGATTACAGTAACCCGGGAAGAGTGGACCAATACCAAATACAGTATCGACGCTGAAACACAGGAAATTTCAGAGACTGTCGCAGGTAGTTTTAAACAATATCCCTTGAAAACGGCCTGGGCGATTACCATTCATAAGAGTCAGGGATTGACTTTCGAGAAAGCTATTGTCAATGCGGGAGCTGCTTTTACGCATGGGCAGGTGTATGTCGCTTTGAGCCGGTGTAAAAGTCTGGAAGGGTTGGTTTTGGGAACACCTTTACGTCCCGAGGCTCTGATCAACGATCAGGTGGTGAAGCATTTTACGGATGAAGTTTCCCGGAATCAGCCCGGACCGATGCAGTTGGAAGATGCACGCAGGGCCTACTATTTACAGTTGTTGAAAGAACTGTTCGATTATAGCGGTGTACTTAAACGCCTGCAGCATGTAGCTTGGGTATTCGGAGAATATTTGTGGAAATTATATCCCGAGTTAACCAAACGTTGCCGGGAGGTCAGGGAGTTGTGTCATAGCGAATTGACGGAGGTGGGAGAAAAATTTCAGATGCAGCTGGAGCGTTTGGTCGAAGGGGCTGCAAATTACGAAACCGATCGGCAGGTCGGGGAAAGGATAGCTAAAGGAGTAGTTTACTTCAGCGAACAGACCGGCCGGCATATCGTAGCTTTCTTAGAGAGTGCACAGCCCGAAATCGATAATAAAGACGTACGTAAAATAGTCGGGGAGGCTTTGGAGAAATTGAGGCAGGAAGTGGGGGTGAAGATGGAGACTCTGGAGGCTGTGAAAGAAGGGTTTGAAGTGAAAGCTTATTTGATGGCGAAAGCGAAGGCTATATTGGAAAAACCGAAACCCCGGGCCAGGAAGACCACCGAAAAAGTGGAGGTCGGAGAAGATGTTTTGCATCCGAAATTATATAATGCCTTGCGTTTGTGGCGGAAGGAGGAAGCGATGCGTCTGGGATTGCCGGCCTATACCGTTTTGCAGCAGAAAGCTTTGCTGGGGGTGGCCAACACGCTGCCGACAACAGGGAAAGAATTACTGGCTATACCGGGGATCGGAAAAAAAGTTGCGGAGCGGTATGGGGTTACCTTGCTGGAAATGGTGGATCATTACCGGCTGAATATTTAAAGGATAGAAATTTGATATATGGAAATAAATTTTCACATTTGTATTTCAATGAATTACTAAACTTATAAAAGAATAGATAATGGAAGATGTTTATGTGCTAGGTGTGGATATCGGAGGGTCACACATTGCTTGTCAGCTTGTTAATTTGAGCGACTGTAGTTTGATCGAAAATACGTATGCCGAAGTTAAAGTGGCTGAAAATCAAAGTGCCGGTATCATTCTGGCAGCTTGGGAAAAAGCATTGAAAGAGTGTATGGGTAAGGCTGCTGGTAAGACTATCCGTGGAATCGGAGTCGCTATACCATCACCTTTCGATTTTGTGCAGGGGATCGCTATGGCCGATCACAAATTCGCTTCTCTGAAAGGACTGAATATCCGTCAGGAGTTGAGCCGTGTTACAGGCATCCTGCCTTCTTCTATTTTATTTACGAACGATGCCGCAGCTTTCGGTATGGGCGCCTGGAGATTGAACGGAAGCCGTGACCGCCATTTGATCGGAGTGACTTTGGGTACCGGTTTCGGAGCTTGTTTTATTGTAGATGGTTGTTATGCTACTTATGGCCCCGGAGTGCCTATCGGAGGAGAACTGTGGAATTATCCGTTCCGTGGGGTGATCGCTGAAGATTATGTTTCTACCCGCTGGTTCGAAAAGCGTTTTGCCGAATTGACCGGAGAGGCGATTCAAGGGGTGAAAGGAATGATCGATTTATACCAGGCCGGTAAATATAAGACAGAGACCGAGCAGGTCTTCCGCGAATTTTCGAATTCTTTCGGAGAGATCATGGTGCCCTTTATGACCCGATTTAATGCCGATATGCTGGTGATCGGAGGAGGTATGGTACTTTCCGAACAGTATTTCCTGCCTTTGATCAGTCAATATATGAAAGCCAATGGGATCAATGCTTCTATCATGACGGTCGCCGATACAACGACCGCAATTATTGCGGGAGCTGCTGCTTTATGTGATTTAATATAAAGGAAATTGAATCAGATATTTATGTATCGATTTAGCGATGGGTTGGAATAGAACCGGTTCATTAATAAATCGATACAAAAATAACTGAAGAACTTTTATCCGGAGCTTTCCGTATACCGTGTGAGTTTAATTTTCAAATATTGAATTATGAATCACGGTATCAGTATTTTGTTTCGGGTAATTCCCGTTGTGATGGCATTTATTTGTTTTTTTCTCGGCGGGTTTATTTTTTTGTATGGAGACGATGGAGCCAGGCAGGTAGCCGGACCTGTTGTTTTTTTTCTGGGAGCTATCTGTCTGGCTTTGTTTGCAACTGCTGCAACTATTATCCGGCAATTGATTCATAAATTTCATACGGTTTTAAAATATATTATTCCCGGTTTCGGATATGTTGTAGCCTTCTTAACAATAGCATCGGGGATTTGGATTTGCGGTTTTGCTGAAAATTCCAATTTCATTGTTTCAGGCCATGTCGTGGCCGGAGTCGGTTTGATTGCAGCTTGCGTTTCTACGGCAGCGACTTCTTCTACAAAATTTTATTTGATACCGGCCAATTCGGCTAATGCGACGAATGAAGTCAATAAAGAAGGTTTTTCTGTAATGACACAGAATGTATTGATCGGTTTGACTTTATTGTTTTCCTTGATCGCCTGGGCTTGGGCGATTGTGTTGTTATCCCGGAGCAGTGAAGGGGCTTATTTTTTTGTAGCCGGGACAGTGATGGGAGGATTGGCTTGTATTTGTACCAGCCTGATTGCTTTGGTGGCCAGTATTGCTAAACAGATCCGGAATACTTATGGAGAAAGTGACCGTAAAAACTGGCCGAAATTGGTTTTGGTGATGGGAACGGTGGCTTTTATCTGGGGCTTGGTCGTTATTCTTGCTATGGCCGGGAATGTGGCCAATACCACCGGTTTCATCATGATGGGCTTGGGATTGGTTTGTTTCAGCATCTCCAGTAAAGTAATTTTGTTGGCTAGAGTGTGGAAACAGAGTTTTGCTTTAGCCAGCCGGATTCCGCTGATTCCGGTACTGACTGCTTTGTTGTGTTTGTTTTTAGCTGCCTTTCTGTTTGAGGAAGGGGGGTATGACAATGCATTTTTTGTTCCGGCCCGGGTATTGGTCGGGCTGGGAGCGATCTGTTTTTGTTTGTTTTCTATTGTGAGTATCCTGGAGAGCGGTACCTCTAAAAAATGAGAGTGGATGCAGGAGAATGAAAGATTTAATCCGTATCTTTGTAAAAAGATACGGATTTTTTATGGAGAATAAACCTTTAGCAGAGAGATTGAGGCCTAAGACGCTGGACGATTATATCGGTCAGCAACATTTGGTAGGAAAAGGGAAAGTGTTGCGTAAAATGATTGAATCCGGGGTAGTCTCTTCTTTTATTTTGTGGGGACCTCCGGGAGTCGGTAAAACGACCTTGGCCATGATCGTCGCCGAACAGCTGAAACGTCCGTTTTATGTCCTGAGTGCCGTTAGTTCGGGAGTAAAAGATGTGCGTGAAGTGATACAAAAAGCAGAAAGCCAGCGTTTTTTCAATACGCCTAATCCGATACTTTTTATCGATGAAATCCACCGGTTTTCCAAGGCACAGCAAGATTCTTTATTGGCCGCAGTCGAAAAGGGAACCGTTACCCTGATCGGAGCTACGACCGAAAATCCTTCGTTCGAGGTGATTTCGCCTTTACTGTCCCGTTGTCAGGTATATGTCCTGAAATCTCAGGAAAAAGCCGATCTGGAAGGCTTGATAGACCGTGCGGTTACGACAGATTTTTATCTGAAAGAAAAGAATATCGTTGTCAAGGAAAAGGAAGCTCTGATTTCCTTTAGTGGCGGGGATGCCCGCAAGCTGTTGAATATCCTGGAATTGGTGGTGAATGCCCAGCCAGGACCGGAAATTCTCATCGATAACGATACGGTGCGTAAAGAATTGCAGGAAAATCCGTTGATGTACGATAAAGACGGCGAACAGCATTACGATATTATTTCTGCTATGATCAAGTCGATCCGGGGAAGTGATCCGAATGCGGCTTTGTATTATATGGCCCGGATGCTGGAAGGGGGAGAAGATCCTAAGTTCATCGCCCGGCGTTTGCTGATTTCCGCATCTGAAGATATCGGATTAGCCAATCCGAATGCGATGTTGCTGGCCAATACCTGTTTCGATATTGTCCATAAAATCGGTATGCCCGAAGCCAGGATTCCCTTATCGGAATGTGTGATTTATTTGGCTACCTCTCCTAAAAGTAATTCGGCTTATAAGGCGATCGATGAAGCGATGGCGACGGTGAGACAAACCGGAAACCTACCCGTTCCTTTGTATTTGCGAAATGCTCCGACCAAACTGATGAAAGAGCTGAACTATGGGAAAGATTATAAATATGCCCATGATTATCCGGGTAATTTTGTAGAAATGGAGTTTATGCCGCAGGAGCTGAAACAGCATATATTTTATAAACCTCAGCAAAATGCCGCTGAAATGAAACTATTGGAACGGCTAAAAGCCTGGTGGAAGAAGAAATATTAACTTGAAATGGGTGTGTGGCCCTAAAATCCTATATGTATGAAAATATTGAATGAAATGACTGGACAAGAGATGTTTTTTTTGTTAGCCGGTCCTTGTGTCATCGAGGGCGAAGAGATGGCACTCAAGATAGCGGAACATGTTTCCGAGCTCACCGATAAATGGGGGATTCCTTATGTTTTCAAAGGATCTTTTAAAAAGGCCAACCGCTCCCGTTTGGATTCTTTTACAGGAATTGGGGATGAAAAGGCTTTAAAAATATTGGCGAAGATCCGGAAAGATTTTCAAATACCGGTAGTGACGGATATTCATAGTCCTGAAGATGCCGTTATGGCTGCCGAGTATGTTGATATCCTTCAAATCCCGGCATTTCTCTGCCGACAGACCGATTTACTGGTAGCGGCTGCGAAAACAGGCCGGATGGTGAATATTAAGAAAGGACAGTTTTTATCTCCCGATGCCATGCGTTTTGCTGTCGATAAAGTGCGTGAATCCGGAAACGAGAATGTGATGGTGACCGAGCGGGGAACTACTTTCGGCTATCAGGATTTGGTGGTCGACTATAGAGGAATCAAGATCATGCAGCAAGAATGTCAATGTCCTGTCGTTGTCGATGTTACTCATTCTTTGCAACAACCCAACCAGAGTTGCGGGGTGACCGGCGGACAACCTCAGTTGATCGAGACCATCGCTAAAGCCGGAATAGCTGTCGGAGCCGACGGCATCTTTATCGAAACTCATCCTGATCCGAAAAATGCGAAATCGGACGGTGCGAATATGCTGCGTCTGGATTTGCTCGAAGGATTGCTGGAGAAATTGGTTCGAATCCGGAAAGCACTATAGGATAAAATCATTATCTTTGTGTACTGACTTGGGGAAAAGATAATGCGTAATCAAGATTATTCTATTTTAATACGGGAATTGAAAGCAGGTAAAGAATCTGCTTTCGATTCTTTGTTTCGGTTGTTTTATCAGGATTTATGTCGTTTTGCCTGTTCTTTTTTGAATGATCCGATGATGGCAGAAGATGTGGTGCAGGGAATTTTTGAAAAAATATGGACCCGGAAAAAGTTTATCGACGAAAGCCAGCAATTGGATCATTATTTATATGTCTCTGTACGTAATGCCTGTTATACCTTTTTGAAAAACAAAAAGGAACACGTGAAATTGGATGAGGTGGATTCGAGAAAAACATATACAGAAGAAATATCCTCTGACTCCGATGGCTTACAGATTATACGCCGGATGATCGAAGAGTTACCTTTTCAGTGTCGTGTCATCTTTAAATTAGTCGTATTGGAAGAAATGAAATATCAGGAGGTAGCCACTTATTTGGATCTCTCGGTCAATACGGTGAAAACACAGATGAAAATAGCTTATAAAATATTGAGAGAAAAATTACGTCCTTACCATGCTCTCTTGCTCGTCTTTTATTTAAGCCGGCATTTTTTCAGCCGATAAACTGCTTTTCTCCATTTACTTTTCAGTATTGTGTAATATTTTTTTGTTAAAATTATCAATCTTTTCACCCTGTTTTGGGATTCGTTAGTACTATTATAAAAAGAGTCGAACGTATGAAATGGAATCCTGAAGATGAAATAGAATTTATAGTCCGGAAATTAAATCATGAATTGACAACGGCCGAAGAACGACAATTCCAATGCTGGCTTGCAGAAGATCAGGCACATCGCAGTTTGTTTCAGGAAATCGAATCCATATCCCTTCGTTCGAAAGAAGCGAAAATCGTTTTTGAGCCCGATATAGAACTGGCTTTGCAAAAGGTGAAAAGCCGGCGGGCTAGGATGGAGAGATTACGGCATAGGATCTGGCAATATGCTGCTTTGATTTTGGTGGCTTTGGGGCTCGGTATTTATGGAACTTACCGGTTTGCCGATCGGTTGGACGAGGTTACAGATGGGGTTGATGCGGGAAGCTCCCGGGCTATTTTGCATTTAGCTTCCGGGGAAAAAATAGTATTGGGCGAGGAGATGGCGGAAACTTATTTGAAGCGTACGGAAGTGAATGATATTTGGTTGGACTCCAATAGGGTATTAAGATACCGGGCAAAAGAAAAAGCAATAGAAGGAGTCCGGGAAAATAGATTGGAAGTACCGGTAGGGGGAGAATATCGGCTGACACTT